>CAUYTW010000001.1 GCA_963575715.1 Gammaproteobacteria bacterium
GGAATCCGTTCAGTACATACTTAAAAGTGTCACTTAACTAATGCACAGATTAATACCTATAGCCTGAAGCCGCATTTTATCGTAGGCATTGTGGTGGAAACATCGTAACCACGGATAGATGGCAACTTAGGTTTGTACACCACATAAGATAGCGTGCGATTGAAAATCAAAAAAGATTTGTACGTGATTCATCCTATAGTTAACATCATGATGTTTTTAATTGAATTTTTATAAATTTATTGATAAGCATCTCTCTGTTTTGAGAACAACATATCTTCATAATGTAAAAGGTTCCGCATTCGCCTATGAATATGGATGAATTTCTAAATCTGTTACGCGCTGACAATACCGGCATCCTGGCGATTGGTAGTTTTTTTGTTTTGCCAATGGTAACTTTTGTAATATACAGACAACATGCACGGAATGGTGAGCGTATCCAGCGAGAGCGGATCACCCAGGCTAATACTGCCCGAATTGCTACTAGTCAAATTGTTGCCAGCGAGATTTTCTCTACAAATTTTCAAAAATCTGATCCACTGGTCGAGGCATCCATTTATCTGGAATATGGCTATTACGAACGCGCCGCTGAAACATTGCACGATTTCGTGAATAAATCCGACCAAGCCGATTTATCAATATTGCATCAATTATTGGAAATCTATCTCCAGCTTGAACAAATCGACAACTATGCCGATATCCTGGAGCGTCTTTGTCTGACTAAGGAACAACCGGATTTTCTGCGCCAAGCTCTAGCGGCAGGCTTTCGGAAAGATTATGGCAATCGTAAGCTCCAGGTAGTCGCGGACACCTATCTCGATTTTAAAGGAAAAGAGGTTGAATCCACTATTGAACCACTCTCCGAGGATATTGCTATCGAGCCAATGGAAGATGCCGCTGTCCAGATGGAAGAAGATACTTTTATTGAGGATATAGAAAAGGGTACTATTGAATCAACGGAAGGATTAAATGCAGATACTCCTGTAGAGTTAATGGAAAAACTAAACAAGGAACCAAAAACATTGGATGTTTCCTCGGAAAATACGCCGGGAACAGCACCAATTACTCACACACGGAAAAATTTTTTTCTTGTTAGTGGATTTTATCCTCTTGAACCACTGAATGACGAAGAAAAAATTGTGCTGCGTTCATTTGCTTCACCATCCCTAGAAGCAAAACTATATCTTGCGACTAATCAGTGGGAAAATGCTATTCCTGTTTTGCATCGCGCTATTTCCATCCAACCCGAAGTTGTTTCCAATTATGTTGAAATTCTTAATCTTCTTTATTTTCGACATGATATCGAGGATTACAGTCGCACGCTCTGGAAACTTTTTTCAGTGTTGGGTGAGTCTAACAATGATTTAAAAATGCGCTTACTTGGTATCGGTTTTTCTCTTGGTCATCACTCTATTCTGGAATTACTCGCTCAATCTAGAGAAGCTTACCAGATTGAAGCAATTGGCAAGGAGCATGGTCTTATTCCATGCGAACTTGCAACTACAACAAAATACCCTTTAATCCAGGTTGCAGAAAAAATTAAGCAACCAACCACAACGAGTCCTAGTGACGATGCCGTGCTTATTGAAGTCGAAGCTTATCTCGAATATGGACAAATTGATGAAGCTGTTCTTCTCTTAGAAAAAACTATATTAGAGAATCCCCGTCAGGTACGGCTCTATTCGCATTTGCTAAATTTATATGATCACATGGACGATCTTGAGAGACTTATTCGGTTTACCCTCGAAATTAAAAAGAAGATAAAGTACCCCCCAAGCGAGGTGGCTCCCCTGATAGTCGAGCTTTACAAGCATCTTAAACAGTGCGCAAAAAAAACACTCAAGGATTAAAGAATCGCAAAAATGAATAAAGAACTTTATTCGGTAAAAAAAGTCATTAACGTGCTTACCATTGGCATGGACAGCCGCAAGCAGTCTATTTTTCAGATGGCATTTAAAAGGCATGCTTCACATAATTATCGGTTGATTGAAGACATTTCCACCGCAACTCCAGACCTAGCCATTGTGGATATGGATTGTATGGATAGCCAGCGATTGTGGGAAAATTTCCGTTCTAACCATCCCGATCTTCCAGCAATTATGACGAGCATATCATCAATTCCAGATGGAGCAGTCCCAGTACTCGCTAAACCAATACAAGTAGAAAAACTTTTTTCGTTACTACAACAAGTGCTGTCGAATACTGTCTCTGCTAATGCACAGAAACTCATCCGCACCGGAGCCGCTGAAACCAGGTCACCGCAATTATCCACAGTGGCTACGATTGCAAATAAACCTTTGTCAATCCAAACGACTACTGAAGATTCAAAATGTTCTCCAATACCTGTAGCACTATTGAATCAATTACCGGAAAATATTGAACGCTTTAATCCGAATGAAGGACTGCTGGGTTTACTCATTAGCATTCACCGCAATAACATTCCCAGCATGGTGAGCATTTCGAACCAGAACCGTCTGATTATCCTTCCTGAAGAAAATCGCGTATTGATATTATGCAGCATGGATATATTGCGTGACTCCATTCAGGCTTCTAACAATCGTATTATCAGTCGACCGTTGACGACATTGGAGCAGTCCGGGCATAGCGACGCACCGACGCAAACGCTTTCGGCCATTTTATGGCAAGTGGCATTATGGACTTCTCGTGGACGCCTGCTCAATAATATTGATATTACTGCGCAACTACGAATTCGTTATTGGCCAAACCTCACTCGGCTGGCTCCCGTTCCCAATGGAATCAGAATAGCTGCCTTTCTTGTACGCTCGCCAGCGAATATACGCATTATTGTTCATATGCTAAATATTCCGCCTGCTGATATTTTCGACTTCATCGCGGCATCTTACAGTATTGGTATTCTTGATGTTCCGCAACATGAATCCGATAGCAACATTGCTACACGTCCAACGGAAAAAAAGATACGATCCGAAAAAAGGGATCGTGGAGGTCTTCTTTCTCGCTTGTTAAGTAAAATTATTGATTTGTAACAACATGCCAAAGAATTAAACGTAAATCACCCTACGGCTAAAGCTAAGGACTTTATGGATAAAGTCTGGTTTACCAGCCTGAGTCCGAGAAATCCGGCTACGTTGCAACGAAGTAAAAGACTCACCTTGAGGCGCTTCCTCAACTCTAGGCTCTGAAAGCGGCAGATGCAGATAAGCTCGGGGGTAGTACGAAACGGTTTGTTGCAAGGTTTCAGAAATAGAACTGAAACTGTGTTGCAACATTGGCGAGGGGGAACAACACCGCAAGGTGTGCGTCACTAAGCCCGTAAGGGTTGACAGCCGGGAAAGACCGACAACTTCAACTTCAAAAAAAACAGGAGGACGGCGCTTCCTCCCCATGGCTCAAGCCTGGGGTTTCCGCGCCGAATTTGGATGAAAAATTACGACAACAAAATTATCTTCACCGGACCGGTGGGAGCGGGAAAAACCACGGCTATCGGAGCCATCAGCGACATTCCAACAATCGTCACTGACGCCGCTGCTTCTGATATGACTCTTAATCGTAAGGGTTATACCACAGTGGCAATGGACTATGGGGTACTCTTGCTAGATGATAAAACTAAAGTGCATCTTTATGGTACGCCTGGTCAGGAACGTTTTGATTTTATGTGGGAAATACTCAGCGCGGGCAGTATTGGCCTTATTCTGATGATAGATAACAGTCGCGCTAATCCATTTAAGGATATACAATTTTTTCTTAATGCCTTCAAGGAAATGCTTAAGACCGCACCCGTAGTCATTGGAGTTACCAAAACTGACCTAAAAAATACGCCAACCACCGAGATGTATGCCGGAATGCTGGAAAAACTTGGCATTTATCCGCCTATTTTCGAGGTGGATGGCCGTAAAAAGGAAGATGTGAAAAATCTTGTCATGGCATTGTTATTCTCCATAGATCCTGGCTTGGGAAATTGACATGGCGGAGTTACTGTCCCTCAACTCCTCGTTATTTGCGGAAGCCACATCTTCTGGTGCTTACTATGCTGTGGCGAGTGATAACCAGGATAATGCCCGTCAATTACTCATGCGAATCTTAAAGGACGGTAACCGCGCGCCTCTAACCGAGGAACAATTATTTTCCTGGTCGGGAATGGATTCTTCAAAAAACGCGATTCAATTACTCTACCGCCTGCAGCGCCTTAATTTTGTGCGAGGCACAGATACGCCAAAAGCAATACCTACTGAGAATATTGAAACCACGCTTCCTGGAATTCTTGACAAGCTATCGGAAACCGGACGCGCTTTGCTTGCGGATGATAATGGTTTCTACATGGCTTGCGCTGGTTTTCATCACGAAGCTGCTGAAGAGATTGCGGCGCTGGCGGGCGACATTCTATCCCTTGCCAATCGCCATGCGCGGTTACTTAAGAATAATCTCAATATTGGCAGCAATGGTTGGGGTATCAGTGATCCTGCTGGACGTTCGGAACTCTGCTTCTATCCATTGTATGTGGGCAAACAAATTTTTGTGCTTATTATTGGTGGAACACCACGCTTGCAACGAGAAGATTTTGTGACAATGATTCAGGTATTAAGCCATCGTTATGCGTAATTCATGGTGTATTACCATGTCGATCAGAATTATATGCAATCTTGCGGGAACATTTTTTAATATTAATTAAATTAGGAGTAAAAAATGCGTGAACAAATGCTCAAATCCATTCTTAGCGACCTCAACGGCGCTTCTGCAGAAATTGAGGCTTCTGCCATTATTTCTGCCGACGGTTTAACCTTGGCGGCTCTATTACCTCAGGAAGTAGATGAAGATCGAGTGGGTGCCATGGCTGCTGCGATGCTTTCCCTTGGGGAGCGCACTGCTTATGAACTGGCTCGTGGTGAATTGGAGCAAGTAATGGTGAAGGGAAGTAATGGCTATATTCTCATGAGCCACATAGGTAAAGACGCCGTTCTTGCGGTTATCGCGCGCAAAGACGCCAAACTTGGACTTATCTTTCTTGACGCAAAACGTGCAGCCAAGAATATTGCCGATATTTTATAAAAATTTAGCGAAAAAACCCACGGCTTTAGCCGTGGGATAAATCAAGTTTAATTTATTTTTTAGAAATAATGAATTAAATCGCGGATAAAGATTGTAGTATATTTTTAATCATGATGACAAATAATTTCATTCGGATCAATCTATTTAATCTTCTGGCATCGACCGTTTTGAGAGGTAAATCCGTACAGTTGTGAAATCGGTTGATCAATCAAAACGTCAAAAGCGATTCATTTGTCGGTAGTCACAGATTTTGTTATCGATTGCTGATTATTTTGCAAGCAAGAAGTCTGATATAAATAAAAGTACTGTTGTGACACGGCATTATGAATTGCCCCTAAATCAGCCTGAATTTGGTCTAGGTATTCATGCAAAGCCATTGGTTGCAATCCATCAAGAGGCATGGTTGCGAGTCGCCGCGAGGTTCTCCGCGCCATTTTCATGGGTTCATTATGATTAGGTAACATTGACAGGCAATTTTCAATCTCGGTTAAGCAATGGTTGACAGTACGTGGAAAATGAAAATTATTCAGTAAAAAATTGACGACTTCGTGACCAAGAACATGAACGCCAACATGCTGTCGATACATCTGATAAGCGGACAAGGCCGTGAGAGTGGCCATCCATAAACGTTCCTGAGTGGAAGTGGCGATTGACTCATCATTAGGCAACAGGACCGCCGAATTGATATCGACAATTCTGGTAGTCATGTCCGCGCGTTCAAGATTACGCCCCAATTTAATAAATTGGTAAGCGGCATCATGACTCATTGATCCCATCACCAAGCCAACAATGGATTGGCGACGTTCAATGATTTGACTAAGTACTTCATAGCGTTGACTACGCCCACGAGTGGTGCCATGGGCGTTGCGTTGAATATATAAATAGAGTCCATTAATCCGCTCCCAAAATTCCATGGGAAGAACCTCGCGAAAGGTTCGAGTGTTTTCTCGCGCATAGTGTATGCAGGATAAAATTGAGCCTGGATTATTTTTATCCTGGATCAAAAAATTAACAACACTGCTTTCATCTGCGGTTGAATAGTATTTTAGAAACAAATTATCGAGGCCAGAAATTTTAATCAGCACATCCCAACCAAATTTCACACTAACTGGTAGGTCGAGCAATACCTGAGTAGTGCTATTAATAAGGCGAGCAGTATTATCAGCCCGTTCCAGATAGCGGGTCATCCAATAAAGATTTTCTGCCACTCGGGATAGCATTTAATTATCCTCCGTATCAACAATCCAGGTATCCTTACTACCTCCCCCTTGTGACGAATTAACAATCAACGAACCTTCTCGCATCGCCACCCGAGTAAGTCCACCGGTAGTGGCGTATATTCGCTTGGATTGCAGCACAAACGGACGTAAGTCAAGATGGCGTGGCGCTAAATGATAATCAACAAGCGTTGGCGCTGTTGACAGGGAAATAGTTGGTTGCGCCATATAATTGCGTGGATTAGCACGAATCCTTTCAGAAAATTGATTACGTTCTTCTGTGGTAGCGCGTGGTCCGATAATCATGCCATAACCTCCCGATTCATTCGCTGGTTTCACTACCAGCTTATCCAGATTCGACAATACATGATCGCGCTGATCATCATACATGCACAGATAGCTCGGTACATTGGGAATGATTGCTTCTTCGCCTAAATAATAGCGGATGAAGCGCGGCACGAAGGCATAAACCACCTTGTCATCTGCCACTCCAGCACCGGGAGCATTGGCGATTCCAACCGTTCCCTTGCGCCAAGCCCGCATTAATCCATGCACTCCCAGCATTGAATCAGAACGAAATACCTCGGGATCCATGAAATCGTCATCAATACGCCGATAAATCACATCGACGCGCCGCAGGCCGGCAATTGTTTTCATGTAAACATAATCATTATTGACTACTAAATCCGATCCTTCGACTAGAAATGCTCCCATCTGCTGCGCTAAATAGCAGTGTTCAAAATAGGCAGAGTTAAAAATACCTGGCGTCAAAACCACAATCACTGGGCGTTCACCATTTCGCGGGGAAAGCGCGGCCAAGGTATCATAAAGCTGAACGGGATAATCATCGACCGGTAAAATGGTAATCGCCTGGAATATCTCTGGAAATAGCCGCTTCATGAGTTGGCGATTTTCCAGCATGTAAGAAACTCCCGAGGGAACCCGTAAATTGTCTTCCAGTACATAGATGGTGCCATCTTTGTCACGCACTAAATCAGTGCCGCAAATATGCGCCCAGACCCCAAGAGGGGGCGTAATTCCAAGACATTGTGGGCGAAAATTAGCCGAACCTGCTAAAACTTCCCTTGGGAAAATTCCATCCTTGATGATGTGTTGCTCATTATAAAGGTCGTTAATAAATAAATTGAGCGCGATAAGTCGTTGCTTAAGCCCAGCCTCGATACGTATCCATTCTTTGCGGGTAATGATGCGCGGAATAATATCGAAGGGCCAGGCGCGGTCAATGTTACCCGCTTCGCTATATACCGTAAAAGTAATTCCCATCGTAATGATGGCCGCCTCGACCGCCTGGCGACGGGCATCCAGAGTATTGGCATCAAGTCCAGCGAGAAAATCAAATAAGGGACGAGTCGCCGGACGTGGTTGACCGTCGTTTCCGATTAATTCGTCATAGGCTTCGTTGAGGTAATAATTGTTGGTTAGTGTGTTCATAATTTTTTAATTTAAGCATATTGCGTGCCATTCAAATTATTATTAATTTTGAATGATAAAACTGGAATTCAAGCAAACAAACTAACCCAAGCTCAATGAAAAATAAACCATTAAACTAGCCCAAGAAGGGCATCGACGAGTTCCTTGGCATCGAATTCCCGAAGATCCTCCAGACCTTCACCAACGCCAATGAAAAGAATTGGGAGGCGTAAACTCTGGGCAATGGCGAACAGGATGCCACCCTTGGCGGTGCCATCCAGCTTGGTGAGAACGATGCCGGTGATTCCTATCGCCTGATGAAATTGTTCTGCCTGGATCAAGGCATTTTGACCTGTGGTGGCGTCCAGGACGAGGAGTATTTCATGAGGTGCGGTCGAATCGAGCTTGGCGAGCACCCTTTTTACCTTCTTGAGTTCATCCATGAGGCCGGATTTATTGTGGAGACGGCCGGCGGTGTCGGCGATTACCAAGTCGATATGGCGCGCCTGTGCCGCCTGAAAGGCATCGTAAATCACCGAAGCGGCGTCTGCGGTTCGGGCTTGGGCAATCACCGGGATAGCGTTGCGCTCTCCCCAAACTTTGAGTTGTTCCACAGCGGCGGCACGAAAGGTATCTCCGGCGGCCAGCAATACACTATGTCCATCCTGACGGGCGCGAAAAGCGAGCTTGCCGATGGTGGTCGTTTTGCCAGAACCATTGACCCCAACCAAGAGGATGACGAATGGACGCGCCGTGTCCGCCACAACCAGGGGTTTGCCGTCGCATGGCGCGAGAATGGCGAGCAAGTTTTCCCGTAGCGCCTGATAAAGTGCTTCGGTATCAACGAGTACCTGACGCTTCATCCGACTACGCAGGTCGGTGAGAATGGTCGTCGTCGCCTCAATGCCGACGTCTGCAAGCAGCAGCCGTTCTTCCACCTCGGCGAGAATTTCCTCGCTGACCACGCGGCGTCCAGCGAAGATACGCGCCAAGCCTTCCGTGAGGTTGGCACGGGTGCGGGCGAGCCGTTCCTTCAGTTTGTCGAGGATTCCCCCACGTTGGATCGGATCTTTTACCGTTGCTGCCTCTTTTTTGTCTTTTCCAAAACCAAACATAATTATCTCTATTAATAATAAATAAAAAAGTTATCTTCAGGTATTGTTCTTCTGTATAATAATCTAACGTTCGCCAAGCGCAATTAACGATTGAAAATAATCCATTGTCTATTCCGTTGACCCTTGGGTAATAGATTGTGATCAAACCACATATACTGAAAACGATCCGCAGGAACAATGTAATAACCGTCTTGTAGATGATCGGATGTGTCATAAGGATCAGCCATGATGATAACGTCATCGGACTGATTGCTCGTCGTGCCCATATCGTCATAACCAATGACGACTTGCCAATGCCCCGCCCAATCGATCCATTCGACCATTATAGGATTTCCCTTTTTGATTTGGTTACGCAGAAAATTGAGTGAACCAATCCTTGGTTCGGTAAGGCTCGACCGCACATTCCATCCATTGGATTTTAAATAATTCACCATTTGTCTGGTGGAAGTTCCAAATTTTTTAGTGGATCCACTTAATTTTGCCACTTCCAATTCATTTAGGCTAACCCCACGATAATAGGCCGCCATGACAAGCGCCGCTGGACCACAAGTGTATTCTGTGGTTTGTTGATAGGTATTGAAACGTGGAAGAATAATTAACGATTTCGTGCTACGCGAATTATAAAAATTCAGATGCTTGAAATACGGAGAGGTTTGGTGATTTACCGCGCCAAGATGCGCCGCTGCGCCACCCAGTTTTAAGCCATGGGGATAAGTAATAGATTCTCCCGCCATGACGACTAATGGAACAAACATCATCCAAGCAATGAAAAATGGTACTTTTTTCATACAAAAGTTATGTATTAAACAGTGAAATCATGATTTTTCCAACCAACCGCACGTATGATTCAAAACCAGCGCCGCCAAGGCATCAATATGATCGGGAAGGTCGTTGAGAGCCGGAATATAGTGATAATTACGTCCACCGGCTTTCAAGAACAAGTCACGATTTTGTAACGCGATTTCTTCCAGGGTTTCCAGGCAGTCAGCGGCGAAGCCAGGGCAGATCACATCCACCGTATCCACGCCCGCTACCGCCCAATCACGAAGGGTGTGATCGGTATAAGGACGTAACCATTCTTCGTGCCCGAATCGTGATTGAAAACTGACCGCCCACCGTCCATCGGCCAACCCCAAGCGTTCGACCACGCCACGTGCGGTTGCCCGACATTGCTCGGCGTAGGGATCGCCGGAACTCGCAACCCGCTGTGGCAAACCATGGAAGGAAAACAGCAATTTCGCAGGCTGATCTCGTTCGCCCTCCTTCCATGCCTTGCGAATTGACCGGGCTAAGGCATCCAGATAAGGAGCGTAGCGGTGATAATCCTCGATGATGCGCAGCCCTGGCACTCGACGCCAAGTACGCAGTTCTGCAGCGACTGCGTCGAAGATCGCCCCGGTGGTGGTACCAGAGTATTGGGGATAAAGCGGCAAAACTAGCAATCGGCCTATTTCGGCCTGCCGCAATTCTTCCAAAGCAACCGCGATGGCAGGCTCGCCATAGCGCATCCCTATGGCTACGGTGATTGGCTCACTGTCACCGCTGAGACGCGCACGGAGCGTGTCTTGCAACGCCGCAGCTTGGCGTCGTCCGATGGCAAGCAGTGGCGATCCTTGATCCGTCCACACCTTTTGATAAGCATGAGCGGAGCGCACAGGACGGGTTCGCAAGATAATTCCGTGCAGGATCGGCCACCATAACAGTCGTGGCAATTCAACTACGCGAGGATCCCAAAGAAATTGCGCCAAATAGCGACGTACCGCTTTTGGAGTAGGGGCTGTGGGGGTTCCGAGATTTGCAAGTAATATTCCCAGTCCTCGACGACTACCTTGATAATTTTCTCCTTTGTAACGAATCACTGTCGATTTCCAGAGATTGAATTTTTCTCATCTTCTTGAATATAGCGACTGATATAAAAAGTTTGAAGAAAAATAAAAAGAATAGTCAATCCCATCATCCCGAACAACTTAAAATTAACCCAGGTGGCCTCGCTAAAATTATAGGCCACATATAAATTGGTGGCCCCGGAAACGATAAAAAACGCAACCCAAGACAAATTTAAGCGAATCCATACCAGACTAGGTAATTCTACTTGAGCAGCTAACATCCGCTCCACGATTGGCCTCTCGCCAATCCAATGACTTCCAAGAAATACTCCACTAAAAAACCAATTTACTAAAGTCGGCTTCCACTTGATGAATACTGGATCATGCAGGATTAAAGTAGTAGCACCTAAAACAAAAACCATTACCAGAGTTACCAGGTGCATAGTCTCGAAACGTCGATATTTTAGCCAATAGCCAATGGTTTGCAAAAAAGCCGCCACCATGACGACAGCGGTCGCTACATAGATGTCATAAAGTTTATACGCAAGAAAAAAAAGTAATACCGGAAAAAAATCATATAATAGTTTCATAAAATCTCCTAAAATCAAGCTGACTACCGGCTAAAGCCGGTGGCTTGAAATGCGCACTAGAAGTGCTATTCCGGTTAAAGCCAGCTAAAGCCGTCCTCCTGTAAGGAGGAATAGTTATGACTGGAAGTCGTGTTCCGGCTGAAGCCGGCTTAAAATTTATGCACTAAAAGTGCTATTCCGGTTAAAGCTAACTAACCCAAGTTGCTACCTATCCATAGTTATCAGATTACAGCAAGATAGCAGCCTTGTATAATTTCATCGACACCAACGACTAACTGCCCTTGGAGAAAGAAGATGGAAGAAATGATTATCATAATATATTGTATTTGTAGT
>CAUYTW010000002.1 GCA_963575715.1 Gammaproteobacteria bacterium
CAACAAAAAACTCAATTCTTTAATAGCGTTACAAATACAACTGCGTAACTCCTAATCAAAGTAAAGGCGATATCTGAAAAACTCAGATGCTCTTAAAAAAGAGTCCGTTCGCTTATTGTCCCCTAACCAAAACGCAGGTTAGTAACAGGCCCTGCATGATTTCTGAGATTTGGAGCCAATCATGGCTAATTATTCCGAACGCTATCGTCAGCTACTATTAATGCTAATTATGATGATGGTCGGACTAACCATTGGCGGGGTAACCCTGACCATACTCTATCAAACTTCATTGGAGCAAACTCGTCAACGTCTTTTAGAAATGGTGCAAAGCCACGCGCGACTGATTGAGACCATGGCTCGTCATGATTCTGACTATACAAATAACCTGAATAATTCCGAATTACGTCAACGTTTCTTAGAGAAAATTTTGGATGGCTTACGAGAAGTTAACCATGAGTTTCAGGGATTGGGAGAAACTGGTGAATTTGTCTTAGGTCGTCGCAGCGGTAATCAAATTGTTTTTTTTCTTCGTCGTCGCCACGACAAAACTGATATTCCTTTTCTCATTCAATATAATTCTTCTTATGCCGCCCCGATGCGCCAGGCAGTAGATGGGAAATCCGGATTAATTATTGGACTAGACTACCGTGGCGTAATGGTCATGGCCGCCCATGAGCCAATCAAGTTATTGAATGTCGGAATCGTTGCCAAAATTGACCTTGAGGAATTACGTCGTCCGTTTATTTTTGCGGCAGGAATCGCGTTTGGAATTGGCGCTGTAGTAATTTTAGTAGGAGGATTGTTTTTTTTCCGAATTAGTGAACCTTGGTTGCACCAAGTACAGGAAACCATTTTGCTACGGGAAAATAGAAAACGCCTGGAAGAAGCGCAAGCAAATCTCCAGGAAAAAGCAATTTACTTGGATAATATTTTGAGCAGCACTAGCGATATTGCTATCATAGCTACTGACCTGGAATTAATTATCAAATATTTCAATTCAACCGCCGAAGTTTTTTTTGATCTTAGTGCCAGTATGGTAATTGGAAAAACGGTGCGCGACATCCATTTACAACGAGGCGTGGACCCTGTACGTCTCGAGCAAAGTATTTCCAGTGTGCTTACCGATGGAGAATATCGCTATGAAATTAAGAATATTTTCAAGGGTAGAGAGCTGATCCTTGAATCAAGAATTTTGAGTATGCTGGATCAAAATAAAAAACCCGTTGGTTTTTTGCTGGTAGCTCAGGATGTTACCGCTAATCGTCGTGCACAAGCTGCATTAATCCAATCTGAACGAAAATATCGGCTGCTAGTAGAATCTGCGAGTGACGCCATTTTTCTGGCTGACGCAGATACCGGAATTATCTTAGAGGCTAATCGCATGGCCGAAAAGCTGTTGCAACGGAATCTTTCTGAAATTGTTGGACTACATCAAACTATGCTTCATCCTCCAGAAGATGCTGAATACTATTCCCGCATTTTTCATGAGCAAATCCAATACCAGAGTGAAACGCTTGAAGACATGATGATCATCCGTTCCGATGGCTGTAGAGTCCCCATCGAAATTCGCGCTACTGTCACAAATTTAGGTAATAAACGGGTGATTTTAGGAATTTTCCGTGATGTAACCGAGCGCAAAAATATTGAAAATTCTTTGCGTATCAGCCAGCAAAAACTAGCCAAAGCGCAAATGATTGCACACCTCGGTAATTGGGATCTGGATTTACGAACTGATTACATGGAATGGTCAGATGAAGCATATCGTATTTTAGGACGCGAACCTCAATCGGAGATTGTCACCTTTGATACCTTTCTTAAAATTCTGTCTCCGCAGGATCGCCCGGTAGTGGAAATGGCTATAAAAAATGCCTTGACCGATCCATATCCGCCCTATGAAGTTGATCATCGTATTATTCGTCCTGATGGCAAGGAAATTTATGTACATCAGCAAGGAATGTTAATTTTGGATAAAGAAAAAACCCCAGAACGTTTCATTGGTACAATCCAAGATGTAACTGTTTATAAAACTATGGAAAATGTTCTGCAAGGTATGAATCAGGAATTGGAAAATCGGGTAGCGCAACGAACTAGAGAATTAGAAAGATCCAATTTAGATTTACAACAATTCGCTTATGCTGCTTCTCATGATCTCAAAGAACCGTTACGCTTGGTCGCGGGGTTTGTGCAGTTGTTGGAAAAACGTTATTCCAAATTACTCGACGAAAAGGGTAGTCAATACATTGCCTACGTGGTGGATGGGGTTAAACATATGGACTCTTTGATTGACAGCCTGCTCGCTTATGCGCGTGTAGAACGCTTTGGTGAATCCATGGCCCACGTTAGTGCTGAATCCGCCCTGGATCGTGCCCTACGTTATCTGGGGCGCGCCATAACTGAGGCCATGGCCACTGTCACCCGTGATCCATTACCCACAATAACAGCAGATGAAGGACAATTGGTTCAAATATTTCAGAATCTGTTGGGAAATGCCATTAAGTTTCGCGCCGACCACCCATTGATTATTCATATTTCTTGCCGTTCAGTTGACGAAGAATGGATTTTCTCCGTCCAGGATAATGGAATTGGCATCGACGCTCAATATGCGGAACGCATTTTTGTCATTTTTCAAAAGCTTCATGCCCGTTCTCTTTATGATGGCACTGGTATCGGTTTAGCCTTATGCAAACGCATTGTTGAGCGTCATGGTGGGCATATTTGGGTAGAATCAAAATTGGGCCTTGGCAGCACCTTCTTTTTTACTGTACCAAAATAATACCTAGCGATTTGTTCATCATTTCATCTTTACACCATTGACAATCACCTGCATTACTGGATATTATATTTACTATGCTGATGGTATATTAATTCATTTATTGATGTAACCTAGCCGGGGTGGCGGAATTGGTAGACGC
The DNA here is from genome assembly GCA_963575715.1 of Gammaproteobacteria bacterium. Classification (NCBI taxonomy): domain Bacteria; kingdom Pseudomonadati; phylum Pseudomonadota; class Gammaproteobacteria; species Gammaproteobacteria bacterium. The sequence continues at coordinate 2,913 of CAUYTW010000002.1, forward strand.
GCTAGATTCAGGTTCTAGTGGGGGTAACTTCGTGGAGGTTCAAGTCCTCTCCTCGGCACCAAAAATACTAAATTTTTTGATTAATCGCGCTCAAAATTGATTTTTGATTTAATCATGTCTCGTGTTCTCAAAATTAATTTAGTAATTTTGTCAAACATCTCTCACCCGAATTGCGCGAGAAGCTCCGGTATTTGCCGGGGAGGGATAGCGCACCGCGCAATCCCCTTTTCAATGTGTCTGCTGTGGACATGTTGCGAATGCGGATAAAAACGCGGCGATCAATATTATCATTACACTAAGATTACAGTCCGTGTAATGGCAATTTTTATTTTTCGCAAAATCTCTTCATGTCTAATCAAACAACCCATTTATTTGAAAAATTTCCTAATCCGTCGCGTGATCGCGACTATACGATTCACATTCGGATCCCGGAATTTACCTGCCTGTGTCCAAAAACCGGACAACCGGATTTTGCTACATTATATTTGGATTATGTGCCGGATGAATTTTGCGTGGAACTCAAGGCGCTCAAACTTTATGTCTGGTCGTATCGTAACTTGGGAACTTTTCACGAGGCAGTGACCAATCGTATTTTAGATGATCTGACAACTGCAATCTCACCACGTTTCATGCGCCTGCGTGCGGAGTTTAATATTCGTGGTGGCATTCATACCACGGTAGTGGCTGAATATCGCGCTAAGGATTGGACACCGCCATTTAGTGTAGCGATTCCGTCAGCGATCACTCACCCGAATTGCACGGGAAGCCCCGGCATTTATACCGGGGAGGGATAGCGCACCGCGCAATCCCGTTTTCAATGTGTCTGCTGTGGACATGTTGCGAATGCGGATAAAAGCGCGACAATCAATATCACTGCAAGGGCTAATGTCAATTAGCCTATCGTGGTGTAAGATAACGACAAGGGACCGTCCGAGTGCAGCCGCAAGCACCGTCCTTTTGGGCGGGCTAATTGACAGCATTGATTCTTGGAAAACAACCGAGTTGCATCATAAAAATTTTTTACCCGAAAAATTTTGACACAATACGTTTATACGCTTTGGCCTACCCGGTGACTGTCCTCGGCCCGGGGCAGCGAGTAATTTTATGGGTAGCTGGCTGTCAGTTAAACTGCCTAAATTGTCTCGCCCCTGAACTGCACCCCCAGGATGCGGGCCGCGAATTACGAATAACACGCCTGGCATCACGTCTTTTGGCCCTTCAATTCCCCCTTGCAGGACTTACGCTGAGTGGCGGCGAGCCTTTCGACCAGTCAGCATCACTCGCAAAATTGCTTGACCAAGTTTTACCGCAACGACCAGATTGGGATGTTATTGCCTATTCAGGGTATCCCCTTGAAACTCTACGCCGGAAGGAAGCAGCGCTATTAGCAAAAGTGGATATACTGGTAGATGGACCATACCGCAGCAATATACCTCAAAATCATCCCCTCGCTGGCTCTGGTAATCAGCAAGTTCACGCTCTTACAGAGCGCGGCCAAGCACTGCTTCCGGTCTGCGCCGCACTCCCCGACGGCAGGCTAGAGCTAGGATTAGGTACCGGAAATCAAGGTTTGCTTATTGGTGTGGCAGCTAAGTAAGCCATCCAGGGGACGCCTGCGGTACCCCTGATGGCGGGTCTTAGCTCAGGCACCCCTCTCCCCATCCTTCCTTGGACAAAAAAAAGCTGAGGGACTGCAGAACGCCGCGCGCAAGTCAAAATCTTGAAGTCAAAGGCAGACAGTGGAGGAGTTTCGGAAAGAAAGCTGCGCTAAAATCATAGCTTGTAATTTCTAATGAGTTGGTATGATTTCTTTTTTTCTATTTTGGAATAGCTTGAATGGCTCAACAAAGAACAATTCCTCAAGATTATCCTCGAATCAATGATACCAATAGTAAATTTTATGGTTGTCTTGATGATTCAACATTAGTTCCTCATAGATTTAAAATCTCCATTGAAAAACTAAAAGAGTTAGTACAATCAGCTATTAGTAATGCTAATGTGAAATCAAGTCGTGCTATCTTATCTGTTCCAGAAGATGCTAATTCAGAAGAGGTTGAACGAATATATCGAATGGAAGGAAAAGAACTATTCAAATACTTCAAAAAATATTATGGAGATCCTGCTTCTACCGCTCACCAAATCTACAAAAAACACTATTCGGACGTATGTAAAGATCTGTTTCGTGACAGAACGATGCAAAAAGAAAGGATGAATTCGGGTTGGCGGTACCAATATTTGGCAAAAGATTGCGCTAATGAATCCCAAAGATTTAAAAGCGTCTCGGATATTGGAGCGGCAGAGGCTGATTTCAATGCAATTATTGAATTTAAGGATCACCAAAAAAGAGCACTGTCCTTGTATGTATCTATAAAAAATCGTGTCAATACAATGGGCGGACAAGACTGGCCGAAAGCAATTCATGCTTTAGAAGAAGTTGCAAAAAATGATAAAAACAGAACAGGTGCTTATTGCTGTGTGTTCGGCATTGCAATGGATAGAGGGATGAGAACCATCAAAATAGATCAAAAGAAAAAACAGCCTCATTCTTCCAACACAGAGATTTGGAAATCAGATTTTTTCTGGCCATTTTTTTCAAACTATTCTTATGAAGAAATCATGACTCATGTTTTGGAAATTTTGTTGAGTTTGAATATTCCAGAAAGCGAAATCTCTGTGGAAGTGCCACAGGCATTGATTGAATCTTTTGGTCAAGAATGTAAAAAAGCTCATCTCATAAATGACTTAGGTCATTTTCATGATCCCTATAAACTCGTTACATTTTTCTGTCAGTAAAATTATGAGTAATATTGAAATTTATTGTGGTGATTCTCGCAATATATTGAAACAATTCCCAGACGGATTTTTTAATCTAATCATCACAAGTCCGCCCTACGCTGACGCGAGAAAAAAACACTACCATAGTATAAAACCAGATGACTATTCTTCTTTTTTTACCACATTCCATGAGGAATTTTGGCGAGTTCTCGCATACAATGGTTCTTTTATATTAAATATTAAGGATAAAGTTGTGGAGGGAGTGCGACACCGATACGTTTGGAAAACTATTGAACATCTTGCCGAATTAGGATGGCAATGTGTAGATGATTATATTTGGGTCAAACCCAATGCTATGCCTGGTTATTGGCGCAATAGGTTTAGAGATGAATGGGAATACTGTTTCCATATGACGAAATCCCAAGATTTTGCTATGTATCAAGAGGCTGTCAAAAAACCTATCGGAGATTGGGCACAAGTACGATTGCAAAATCTGAATGGGAAAAGCGCAGAACGCCATGATAGTGAGAATCAAAGTGGGTTTGGGCGAGACCTAAGAGCTTGGAAAAATAAAGATACAGTGTTACCTGGTAATGTTGTTACTGTCCCGCTTGTTGGAAAAAACATGGGGCATCCTGCTGTTTTTCCAGTGGGATTACCTGAATTTTTTATAAAACTGTTTACCAAACAAGGAGATAAGATACTTGATCCGTTTGCAGGAAGTGGATCTACAGGATTAGCTGCAAAGGTATTAGATAGAAATGCGGTGTTAATTGAACTAGAGGACTCTTATGTTGAAGTAATAAAAAAAAGGCTTGAATACCCTGAATCCTATACAGGTACTTGGTATCAATACGAACTAAAGCCAACTTAGAGGAATTGTTCTTTGTTGAGCCATTCAAGCTTTCCAAAATAGAAAAAAAGAAATCATACCAACTCATTAGAAATTACAAGCTATGATTTTAGCGCAGCTTTCTTTCCGAAACTCCTCCACTGTCTGCCTTTGACTTCAAGATTTTGACTTGCGCGCGGCGTTCTGCAGTCCCTCAGCTTTTTTTTGTCCACAGGAAGGATGGGAGAGGGTGCCTGAGCTAAGACCCGCCATCAGGGGCACCGCAGGCGTCCCCTGGATGGCTTACTTAGCTCTTTAACTCATCAAAAATCCCCTGGTCTGGCTGTTTTTTTCATCTCAAAAAACGGTATAGTTTTCATCACAAAAAAATATATGACGAAATCTATTTAGGAGTTACGTAGTTGAAAAATAGATTCAAAATTTTCAGTCAGTTACATCAGATACCTATCTGATGACTTTCCATAGAAATCAAACGATTAAAAGTCAACTGCGTAACTCCTAGGAATAATGGTTTTTCGATTCGATGTCCAATTCCGTCCGTGCCACTATCCCGAGTTCCACTGTTATCAACCTGCGACGGTTGGTTGTGATTCGTGCCATCGCTTTCGCCGGACAGGGAATTGCAGTTTGGATGGCGGTAACCCAGCTCGCTCTGGCGCTACCCTTGCGGCCACTGCTGTTGATTCTTGCCAGTATGGCGTTACTTTCGCTGGCGACCTGGTGGCGTTCACACCTGCCATTCGTGGTTCGTGAAAGTGAGCTGCTGGGACAGCTCATCATCGACGTAGCTGCACTCACTGGTCTTTTCTACTTCACTGGCGGGGCGACAAATCCATTCGTAACGTTATTTCTCCTGCCACTCGCGTTCGCGGCGGCGGCCTTGCCAACGAGTCACGCCTGGACGTTGGCCACTCTCACGACCGCGTGTTATACGCTGCTCTTGTTCCATTTTGTGTCACTGCCTGCGAGCCACGCCGGACACGCGCATGATTTCAAATTGCATGTCCTCGGTATGTGGTTCGGCTTCGTAAGCGCCGCTGGCTTGATTGCGGGTTTCGCGGTACGCATGAGTTCTACCTTGCGCGAGCGGGATCGCCTCGTGGCAGAGATGCGCGAACAGGCTATTTATCAGGAGCGGATGCTGGCGCTCGCCACGCTCGCTGCTGGCGCGGCCCATGAACTTGGCACGCCACTGTCAACCATGGCCGTGCTGCTCAAAGATCTTGCTCCGGATCAACCGTTGCCCGCAGAAAAGATTGACATTCTCCGTAGCCAAGTGGCGCGCTGCAAAGAAATTCTTGCTTCGCTCTCGGCTACTGCCGGCGCGGCGCGCGCTGAGGGTGGCACACGCGTGGCGTTGGATTCCTGGCTCGACGATACCCTTCATAAATGGCAAGCCATGCGTCCGGGGATTAATACACGCGCACGCTTCACTGGAGACTACCCCGTTCCCTGGATTGTAGCGGAACAGACCCTCACCCAGGCGATTACCAACATTCTCAACAACGCCGCCGATGCTTCACCGGAAAATGTCGCGGTCGAAGGCCATTGGAATGATGATGAATTGACGCTTGAGGTCGCCGATCGCGGACCAGGTCTCGCTCCCGAGGTGCGCGACACGGTGGGCGAGCCATTCACTACCACAAAGGATCCAGACAAGGGATTAGGTCTTGGACTTTTTCTCGCCTACACAACGTTGTCGCGCTTCGGTGGTACGGTACTGCTCATGAACCGCGAGCACGGCGGGGTACGCTGTCGTTTGACGCTGCCGTTGGCCGCGATAAAAGTATCAACATGACAGACATCAACGCTGACGACCGTCCAAGCATATTACTCGTAGATGACGATGAAATTTTCACTCGCGTGCTCAGTGAGGCGTTTGAGGCGCGGGGTTTTACCGTGCGCGTGGCGCACAATACGCACCAGGGATTCAGATTGGCAACCGAGGATTCTCCCGAGTACGCAGTGGTCGATTTGAAAATGCCCGGTTCTTCGGGTCTCGAACTTGTCAAGCGTCTAAATGCTCTTGATGAGAACACGCGAGTGGTCATTTTGACAGGCTACGCCTCGGTCGCAACCGCTGTCGAGGCTATCAAGCTCGGTGCCGTGCATTATCTTGCCAAACCCGCCGACGCCGATCAGATTATCGACGCACTCCACCGTGATCAGGGCAACCCGGATACCGAAATCGCCCCAAGGCCGCTTTCGGTAGCGCGGCTTGAATGGGAACATATTCAACGGGTGCTGACCGAGTGCAAGGGAAACATTTCCGAGACAGCACGCCAAATCGGGATGCACCGCCGCACGCTCCAGAGAAAGCTCGCTAAACGTCCGGCGCGCGCCTAGTCGCTTACCATCCACTTCTCCGAGACACCCACGGCTTTAGCTGTGGTGATGAAAAGAGACGATTTTGCAACCGTATTCATCTTTCACCTGGAACCTTCCCCCAGAATGCCAGTCCCTCACTTGACCACTGCCCTGGATGGCCCCTTGCTTGACCTGGAACGTCGTCTTCTGGAACACCAGACAACCATCGAGACCTGGCTGCGGGCACAGTGGCAAAAAACGCCGGCGCCTTTTTATGCCTCGGTAGATTTGCGCAACGCCGGTTTCAAATTGGCGCCAGTGGATACAAATCTGTTTCCTGCGGGTTTCAATAATCTCAACCCTGCTTTCTTACCGTTATGTATTCAGGCGGTACAACATGCCATTGAACAAGTACGTCCGGTCACCCGTAATATCCTGATTATTCCAGAAAATCATACCCGTAACCTGAATTATTTCCAAAGCATTATCCGCCTGAGAGAAATTCTTGCGAAAGCCGGATTTCAAGTGCATATTGGTTTGCCACCAGAAGCATTGGGAGATAGCGGAATTCGTAAAATTACTCTACTGGAAGGAGATATTTGTATTGAATCAATTCGGCGTGAGGGAAATCGAATTCTAGTTAATGATTTTTCACCCTGCCTGATTCTGCTTAATAACGATTTAGCGGAGGGACGCCCGGCTATATTGGAAAATCTCGAACAACAAATTATTCCGCCACTGGGTTTGGGTTGGTCAAATCGCCTTAAATCCGATCATTTTGCCGAATATCGTCAAGTCGTAGTGGAATTTTCCCATCTCCTGGAAATCGATCCATGGGTTATTGATCCACTTTTTACCGATTGTGGCGCAGTAGATTTTATGACCCATGCGGGAGAAGAGTGCATGACCGAAAGCGCTGCCACCTTGTTAAGCGCGATTCAGCGTAAATATGACGAATACAAACTTGACCAGCCTCCCTTTATCATCGTCAAGGCGGATCAGGGTACTTATGGAATGGGAGTTATGACTGTGCGTTCCGCTTTGGAACTAAATGCTCTCAATCGCAAGCAACGGACCCGTATGGCGACTAGCAAGGGCGGATTACGGGTTTCAAGGGTCATTCTCCAAGAGGGCGTGTATACTTTTGAAAGTTGGAAAGGCGCAGTCGCGGAACCCGTGGTCTATTTAATTGACCGTTTCGTGGTCGGAGGTTTTTATCGTGTTCATACCACACGCGGGCGAGATGAAAATCTTAATGCCCCAGGAATGCGCTTTGAGCCACTTTCATTTGAAGATTCTTGCATTACTCCCGACCAGTCCGCACCCCCGAATTGTCGTCCTAATCGATTTTATGCTTATGGTGTCATTGCGCGATTGGCACTCGTTGCAGCGGCGCGTGAACTCGTCAGACATGATTTAGTCAGAAACTGTCATTAAATTGAATTCCTATTCGTCAAAACTTATTTTTTGACAAGAAAGGCCAATTTTGGTGATAACATGGTAATGATCAAAATACGATTCATCAATATCATCACAATAATTCTACTCTCGATTCTTGCTACTAAGGTTAATGCCTGGAGTGAAGATAAAGAAGAAGCCATGGCTCTTATTCCCAATCTGGAAAATGGACTCCGTATTTATGAAAAATGCGCAGCCTGTCATACGCCAATGGGTTGGGGCGGAAATGAAGGACGTTATGCTCAAATCGCCGGTCAATATGTCAACGTTATTATCAAGCAACTTTCGGACATGCGTGCGGGTAATCGTGATAACCCCATCATGTATCCTTTTTCGCAACATAGCGTTTTGGGTGGCCCCCAGAATATCGCCGATGTGGCCGCGTATATCTCTCGTCTGCCCATGTCTCCAAATAACGAGGTAGGTCCAGGCATTGATTTAGAACGTGGTGCCTTGCTCTATAAGGAACACTGCGTTAAATGCCATGGCGAGAATGGCGTAGGGAGCAATGAAGATTTTTATCCCCGCATTCAGGGTCAGCATTTTTTGTATCTATTACGGCAGTTTCATTGGTTCAAAAATAGCCAAAGGCACAACGCTGGCACGGCAATGATCAAGAAATTCAAGGATTTTAATGAACACGACATGGCCATCACGGCGGATTTCATCTCACGATTGCGACCCCCACTCGAACTGACCGCACCAGTGGGTTGGCATAATCCAGATTTTCCATTCATCCAAATTCGGCACTGAAACCCCCGGCTTCAACCATGAGGAGGAAGCGCCATCCTCCTGTTTTATTTGACTTTGACCGGAGGCCGGTCTGTACTGGTAACGTCGTGTGTTTACTGAGCATTGGAATCTGGATTACCGTAAAAGCTATTCTGCTGACTCATCCTTGAACAGAATGACTTTGTGATTCAATGTGATCGTAATCAATGGTACGCGAAACATTCGCGTTATAGATAACCAAGATTGCTACCTATCCGTATACGATGTTTCCACTACAACGCCCATGATGGAATGCAGTTTCAAAGGCATAGGTAGCAACTTGGGTTCGTAACTGAGTCTTGAAACTTGTACATAATTATACTAACCTATACATTAT
>CAUYTW010000003.1 GCA_963575715.1 Gammaproteobacteria bacterium
TTCTGTCATTCTGCGCGGAGGTCGCGTTAGCGACCGGAGTCGCAGAATCCATCTATACTTAATTTAAGAGTGACAAGTTCAAGTGCGTAACTCCTAGACATATTGCCGTTATCATCAACAGCGTAACCTTTAGATCTATGAAACGATTATATTTTTTACTTCCACACCCTGATGCAGCCTGCCAGGCGGTGACGGAGCTAGCAGCGGCCGGTGTCCGCATGGATCATATCCATGCGGCGGCACACTACGGCTCGGATATACCGTGTGTTGACCAGGCAACCCTGCTCCAGACCAGCCAGTTTGGCCGTGGGGTAGTACTAGGCTTGGCGGTTGGGGGGTTAGCCGGATTGCTGGGCGGCGGGTTGACAATGCTCTATCCACCACCTAGTTTCAAGCTCGGGACATTAGGACTCTTGTTGTGCGTGGTGCTAGGAGCGGTATTGGGAGCAATCATGGGAGGAATGCTCGCGCACGACCGTTTGAATCCCGAAATATTACCTTACGAGGGGGCTATTTTGCGGGGCGCAGTATTGCTCATCGTGGATATACCGAGTAATCAGGTCAGAATTATTACTGAGTTGGTACGGCTACATCATCCCGAGGCAGTTCCCTATATTGCACCTTCCCCGCGTGCGCAAACCACGGAAGACCTGCACCTGAAATAGAAAACGTCCGCTGCTCGACAAGGAATCGACTTGACAGAAGTCAATCGCAACGACGATACTGGTGATCAATAATCATTTAGCCGTTTTCAATGAACAATTATTTAAACCCGTTGGTTGAATTGTTTTAATAAGTTAAAAAACCCTAATCGGTTTTTTTCCGATAAATATAAATTGAAAGATTACCTCATGAAAATAGAAGGGCTTTACGAACCACAATTTGAACACGACTCTTGCGGTGTTGGATTCATTGCAGACTTAAAAGGTAATAAAACCCATTGGGTTGTCGCCAATGGGATTGAATTGCTTAAAAACATGGTTCATCGCGGCGCGGTAGGTGCCGAGAAGAATTCCGGTGATGGCGCAGGAATTCTGACCCAGATTCCCCATGAATTCTTTGTTAAAGTATGCGCTGGGCTGGATATTATTTTACCCTGTCCAGGGGAATATGGTATTGGCATGATTTTTTTACCGCCAGTTACCGATTCAAATTCGGATGGCGGAGACTGTCGGCGGATTTTTGAACAATGCGTGCAAGAAAATGGCCAGGAAGTTTTAGGCTGGCGGCGTGTTCCAACAGTGGATCAAACCCTCGGTGAGGCGGTTGTTGCCCTGGAGCCGAGCATTTATCAGATATTTATCAAGCGCGGAGAAAATACTTTTGATCCGGATGCTTTTGAACGCAAATTATTCGTCATCCGCAAGGCAACGGAGCGTCGGGTTCGTGCAAGTGGTTCTGGCAAGGCCGGATATTTCTATATTTCGAGCTTATCCTATAAAACGATCTGTTATAAAGGGATGCTCACGCCCCATCAATTGCCACTCTATTTTCCAGATTTAATTGATAAACGATTTACTTCATCGCTGGCGCTGGTTCATAGTCGTTTTGCCACCAATACTTTTCCAAGTTGGCGTCTTGCCCATCCATTTCGTTTTCTCGCGCATAATGGAGAAATAAACACCCTGCGCGGCAATATTAACTGGATGCGCGCTCGTGAGTCATTACTGGAATCGGAATTATTCACCAAAGCTGAAATTGCGGAACTCCTGCCACTGATTGACGAAACACAATCAGACTCAGCGATTCTTGATAATGTCGTTGAATTGTTGACCCTCGCCGGACGTTCCTTGCCGCATGTGATGATGATGCTTATCCCCGAGGCATGGTCGCGTGATGCAGAAATGAGTCAGGAGAAAAAGGATTTTTATGGCTATCATGCCACTTTGATGGAACCTTGGGATGGACCCGCCTCGGTGGCTTTCACCGATGGCAAAATAATTGGTGCCACACTTGATCGTAATGGTCTGCGTCCTTCACGTTATTTGCTGACCCATGATGACATTCTCATCATGGGATCAGAAGCGGGCGTCCTGGATATTGCCCCGGAGCGAGTCAAACGGAAAGGGCGACTTCAACCGGGAAAAATGTTTGTCGCCAGTATTGATGAATCACGCATCATTCCCGATGAAGAACTCAAGGCCGCAATTTGTGCGCGTCAACCTTATGGAGCCTGGTTAACCAGCCATAAAATGCTGATCGGTGCCTTGCCGTTAAAAGCAAAAGAGCCATTACCGGATCATTCAACTTTAAGTCAACGTCAGGCACTCTTCGGTTATTCTCAGGAAGATTTGGAGATTATTCTTGCCGTAATGGCAAGTAGTGGTCAGGAACCACTCAGTTCAATGGGCAATGATACCCCACTGGCGGTATTATCGGACAAATCACAAAATTTATTCAATTATTTTTACCAATTATTCGCGCAGGTAACCAACCCGCCAATTGATCCAATCCGTGAAGAATCGATCATGTCGCTGGTATCTTTTGTCGGAGGCGAGGCGAATCTATTAACGGAAACTCCCCAGCATTGTCGAGTGCTGGAATTAGCGCGGCCTGTTTTGAGTAATGATGATTTGGAGCGTCTCCGCGAATTAAATAAAAATGGATTTCGCACTAAGACTATTTCCCTCGTTTTTCCTGCAAAAATCGGTGAAAATCGCCTAGAAAAGGCGATTGATCGTATCTGCGAGGAAGCTTCGACAGCCGTCGCTACCGAAGGCTATAACGTTATTTTGTTATCAGATCGAGGAGTAGATTTTCGCCATGCCGCAATTCCTTCCTTATTAGCGGTGAGTGCGGTCCATCATCATTTAATCAAGAACGGCGAGCGTTCCCGGTGTGGATTAATCATTGAGACCGGTGAAGCCCGTGAAGTTCATCATTTTGCGTTGTTGCTCGGATTTGGCGCGTCGGCCATCAATCCCTATCTTGCGTTCGCGTCGATAGCCGATCTACAAACGCGAGGGTTACTTGGCGAGATTAGTATAGAAAAAGCGACGATTAATTTCATCAAGGCGCTTGATAAGGGATTATTGAAAATAATTTCTAAAATGGGTATTTCCACTGTCCAGTCTTATATCGGTTCACAAATTTTCGAAGCGGTGGGATTGAATCCAGAGGTCATTGACCGTTATTTTACCGGAACTGTTTCGCGGGTTGGTGGAATTAATTTATCGATTATTGAAAAAGAAACGCTGATTCGCCATAGCCATGCGTACCCGGAAGAATCCCCTGCTGTTGATCCTAATTTGGAAGTAGGGGGCAATTATCAATGGCGTCAACGTGGCGAACAACATACCTATAATCCAAATACCATCACTAAACTACAACAGGCAACGCGTAGCGGTGATTATTTCTCGTGGAAGGATTATTCTCGTTCGATCAATAGTCCAACTAATCCCATGAACACCCTCCGGGGCCTCATGGAATTCACCAATCTTGAACCAATTTCCCTCGACGAGGTTGAACCCGCCGAAGAAATCATGAAACGCTTTTTCACGGGTGCCATGTCTTTCGGCAGTATTAGCAAGGAAGCGCACGAAAATCTTGCCATTGCCATGAACCGTATCGGCGGAAAGAGTAATACCGGAGAAGGTGGCGAGGATTCAGCACGTTTTACGCTTGATTTCAATGGAAATAATCGGCGTTCAGCGATTAAGCAGGTTGCTTCGGCCCGATTCGGGGTCACGTCTAATTATTTGGTTAATGCTGATGAATTGCAGATCAAAATCGCTCAAGGCGCGAAACCTGGCGAGGGTGGCCAATTGCCGGGACGCAAAGTGGATAAAAATATTGCCAAGGTGCGCCATTCAACTCCCGGTGTGGGATTAATTTCGCCACCTCCTCATCATGATATTTATTCCATTGAAGATTTGGCGCAGCTCATCTTTGATCTGAAAAATGCCAACCGTCGCGCACGAATCAACGTTAAATTAGTATCGGAAGCTGGCGTAGGCACCATCGCGGCGGGTGTTGCCAAGGGTCATTCAGAAGCAGTCCTGATTTCCGGTTTTGATGGTGGCACCGGTGCATCACCATTAAGTTCTATCAAACGTGCTGGATTACCCTGGGAACTGGGTTTATCCGAAACTCATCAGGTATTGATGCGCAATAAACTTCGTTCACGGATTGTCGTGCAAACCGATGGCAGGCTGCTAACCGGACGAGATGTAGCAATTGCCGCGCTTCTTGGTGCTGAGGAATGGGGAACGGCGACTGGAACCCTGATTGCTAGCGGTTGCATCCTAATGCGTAAATGTCATCTCAACAGTTGCCCAGTGGGCATTGCGACCCAGGACGAGGATTTACGCAAATTATTTAAGGGCAAGCCGGAATATGTCATGAATTTTTTCCGATTCATGGCCATGGAATTACGGGAGATCATGGCTTCGCTCGGTTTTCGTAAAATCAATGAAATGATTGGACGCACTGATAAATTATCGGTTCGCAAAGGAATTACACACTGGAAAGCGCGCTATCTTAATCTTGATCGGGTGCTCTATCGGGTCACTACAAATAGCTGCGCTGCGTATTGTTGTGAAGCACAAGATTTTTCATTGGATAAGTCAATTGATAACCAATTAATCGAAATAGCGCGCCCTGCCCTAGAAAATGGTCGAAAGGTGACCGGAGATATTTCGATTCGCAATCTGAATCGCGCCGTAGGTACAATGCTGTCCGCTGAAATTTCCCGCAAATATGGAGAGGGCGGACTTGCCATGGATACCATCCATTTCAAGATGGACGGTTCCGCCGGCCAAAGTTTTTGCGCGTTTGGCGTGAAAGGTTTAACTATGGAATTAGAAGGTGAGGCCAATGATTATTTCTGTAAGGGATTGTCAGGTGCAAAAGTAATTTTCTACCCACCACGGACTGCGACTTTTGCCTCACACGAAAATGTAATTGTCGGTAACGTCGCCTTTTACGGTGCTACTAGCGGTGAAGCTTATATTCGCGGCATGGGTGGTGAACGTTTTTGTGTACGTAATTCGGGCGCAAGAGTTATCATCGAGGCGGTTGGTGACCATGGTTGCGAGTACATGACTGGTGGGAGAGTTATTATTCTTGGCACCATCGGTAAGAATTTCGCTGCCGGCATGAGCGGTGGCATTTCTTATTTATTTGATGTTGATGGAAAATCACGCAAGCGAATTAATGTTGACATGGTTGAACTGGAAACGCTCAATAATCCCACAGAAATCACTGAGATTAAGGCCATGATTGAACGTTTCCTGCATTATACCGGCAGTCTCGTCGCTCAGGACGTATTAGCGAATTGGGAGGAAAATCTTCCAAAATTTATTAAGGTGATGCCAATCGACTATAAACGCGCGTTGGCGGAGCTTGAAGTATCTTCCACTACCGATGAGGATATCTAAAGTGGGCAAAGTTACTGGATTTAAGGAGTTTCCCCGGAGTACCCATACATATACTTCGGCAGTGGAGCGGATTAAAAATTATTCGGAATTCCTTATTCGTCTAACTAAGGCGGAGGTGGAGACCCAAGGCGCGCGTTGCATGGATTGCGGAATTCCTTTTTGCCATTTTAGTTGTCCACTTGGAAATATTGTTCCTGATTTTAATGATCATGTATATAGCCAACGTTGGGAAGCCGCGTTGCAAATTTTGTTGTCAACAAATAATTTTCCAGAATTCACTGGAAGAATTTGTCCCGCTCCGTGCGAATCTGGATGTGTGCTTGGCCTGATCAAACCGATGGTTGCGATTAAAACCATTGAACTCGCGATCATTGAGAATGCCTTCGAAGCTGGGTGGATCAAACCAAAGCCACCCGCTATTCGTACCGGTAAGAAAGTTGCCATTATTGGTTCTGGCCCGGCGGGTCTCGCCGCCGCCGATCAGTTGAATAAGGCAGGTCACCAGGTGACTGTTTATGAACGAACGGATCGGGTCGGTGGTTTATTGATGTATGGTATTCCGAATTTCAAACTCGATAAAAAAATTGTTCAGCGTCGAATCGAGCTGATGACCTTGGAAGGCATACGTTTTGTAATTAATACTAATGTTGGTATCGATCTTGGTGCGGATACGTTATTAAAAAACTATGACGCGGTAGTCATTGCTACCGGTGCGACGATTCCTCGTGATCTGCCAATTTCTGGCCGCGAAGCGAAGGGAGTTTATTTCGCCATGGATTTTCTCAAGCAAAATACGCAACGAGTGCTTGGCGACCAGATTCCAGCTACGGATTTAATTGACGCTAAAGGTAAACATGTAGTTGTAATCGGTGGTGGTGATACTGGTTCAGATTGCGTTGGTACATCCATTCGTCAAGGAGCGTTACAGGTAACTCAGATTGAATTACTTCCCAGGCCCCCTGCGGAACGTACCGAGGAAACCGCCTGGCCATCTCATCCTGGTCCAAGGATGTTTAGTGTTTCTTCTTCGCAGGAAGAAGGCTGTGAACGTGATTGGTCGATCAATTCAAAAGAGTTTCTCAAAGATGCGATGGGCAATCTGAACGGAATCAAATGCGTCCGATTAAAATGGGAAGACCTCGCTAAATTCAAATATCATGAAATTCCTGGAACAGAATTTATTCTCAAGGCCGATCTGATTTTTCTTGCAATGGGATTTCTTTATTCAAATCCAAAAGGATTATTGGAACAATTCGGAGTGGAAAAGGATGCCCGTGGTAATATCAAAGCCAATGACGTGGATTATAAAACTTCGCGTGAAGGAGTATTCACCGCCGGTGATAGCAGACGCGGTCAATCGTTGGTTGTATGGGCGATTTCCGAAGGGCGTGAATGCGCTCGTGCTGTGGATAGCTATCTTCGGGGTAATCCCTCACGCCTGGAGGCGAAAGACAAGACTTTTTGTCAATTGATATAGACGCAAATGCTCTCTAGCTATTGTAAATTAACCCAAGTTGCTACCTATTATGGTGGATAACCAAATAGCCCATCTCCCTTTGGGAGAGAGGAGAAATGCAAATAGGTAGCAACTTGAGTTAAATTAATAAAGTCTAAAATGAATTTTGCGCTATAATAGAAAATCAAAATTTTATTTTATGGTCATTGAAACGCATTGGGAAGCCATCATGAGATTCATAATAGGATTTATCTGGTTGGCTATCGCCATGCTAATGACTACAGGTTGTGGCTTTCATCTTCGTGGTGCGGGTGTTAAAAATTTGCCTCCGATATATATTGATGGCGGCAACCAAGGTGAGGGAATACGCATGAAGATTGAACGTATTTTGCATGGATCGAGAAATACTGTAACGGCCAGTCGTGAGCAATCCAAAATAGTCTTGCAGTTAACCCGCGAGGATTATCAGCGGCGGCCATTGTCGATTTCTCGTCAACTGTTGGTGCAGGAATACGAATTAATTTACACTGTGGATTTTCAGGTGAACGATTTTAGCGGCAAGCCTCTTTCTTCTCCGCAATCGCTAACTTTCACTCGTGATTACTCGTTTTCCGATACCGGTCAAGTCCTGGGAAAAGGTAACGAGGAAGCGTTGTTGCGCCAGGAAATGTTACAGGATGCTTCGCGTCAGATACTGGCTCAAATCGTTACCATTCTGGAGCGTCAGGATTTTGTCTCGCCTGAACCCAACCGTTGAATTAAATGCATCCAGAACAACTTGAACAGCACCTCAAGGGGCGTTTAGCTCCAATTTATTTGTTCGCCGGTGATGAAATCCTACTGGTTGAAGAAGCGGGAGATCAGGTGCGGATTGCTGCTCGTCGGTCCGGTTGCGGTGAACGTGAAATATTTCATGCTGTTCAAGGATTCGACTGGAATTCGTTGACTCGGTCAGGAGCGAATTTATCTTTGTTCTCTACGCGCCGTTTATGGGAGATTCGTCTGCCAACTGCGAAACCGGGCGTAGAGGGAGGGAAAATTCTAACTGCCCTTGCGTCTCACCCGCCCGCTGATACTGTCATCCTGATTTTTTGTCCGCGCCTAGATGCAGCTACCCAAAAATCCGCTTGGCTGACGAGTGTGGAACGTGCTGGCGTGTTGGTAATAATGCCAACGGTGGAAAGAGCGGCATTGCCAGGGTGGATAGCTGCGCGAATGCGCTCCCGTGGTCTGATTCCCGATCCCGATGCTGCTCGGCTTTTGGCGGAAAGGGTCGAGGGAAATCTCCTAGCCGGAGCGCAGGAAATAGAAAAGTTACGTTTGCTGCTTGGGAAGGGGACGGTAGATGCCGATACCGTGGAAGCGGCGGTGGCGGACAGTGCCCGTTTCGATGTTTATGTTCTGGCTGATGCTTGCCTGGCCGGAGATCCGACCCGCGCGGTACGGATTCTGATGGGATTACGGAGAGAAGGGACGGAATTACCGCTTATCTTGTGGGCCTTAACTCGGGAATTACGCACCCTGGCGGGGCTTGCCGTGGAAGTGGATCGAGGAGTGAGCGCAGAGCGGGCACTATCTGGAGTATGGGAACGCCGCCGACCGCTTATGATACGGGCGCTCCGTCGTCTAGGAACACGTGGAAGCGAGGATTTATTGCGCCAGTCAGCACAAGTAGACCGTCATGTTAAAGGCAGCCTTGCGGGCGATCCTTGGGGGGAAATGTTCGGTTTAGTAGCGAAATTTTCCGGCGGTTTTCCTTAACCACGCTGAAATATAGTTTTTTGTGGTAATATTCATGTGGTTCTCGCGTGCGAGGCCCGTTTTGTAACCAAACATTTCCCTAAATTCTTAGGACTCGCCAAGCTCCGGAGGCCCTGGTGAACTCGATGCAGCCCCCAGAAGAGTTAGAGACACAAACTACTCCACCGATTTCTTCCGATCACTCATCTCCTCGTCCTGTGTGGACTAAAATTCCCCGCATTGTCCAGATGAGCATCATAGTCTGTATGCTGGCCGTGGTTAGCTGGCTTGGCTATGTAACCAGTGGACAATTCATGGGGGCTATTGATCAACAAGCGCGTGCCATTGCTAAAAAAACCGTTGAACAGACCGCAGCGGCGTTTTTAGTTGCCAAATCAGTGAACGGGGCGGTCTCTGTGGCATCCACCTTCACGGTTGGCGCAGGTGCTCTTGTTAATGGTTCCATTGAGCCAGGCAAGATTTTGGATCCCTTTGATCGCCTGATTGATAAATTTTCTGATTACCTGCTCATCGCGGCAACCGCCGCCGCCCTCACTGAACTCATCTTGATCATTGATAGCAGCATTGGCTTTAGCATTATCATCCCACTTTGTTTCGTGTTGGGATTTATTGTCTACGTACTGCGTAATAATCGCAGTGGCTGGAAATTTCATATTGGCGGTTTATGCCAAACAACTCTGGCTCTCATTATATTATTCCGATTCTGGCTGCCCTTGATCATGATCGCTTCTCACCAGGGATATGAACTTTTCCTGGCCCCACCCTATAACGAAGCACAGGTGCGGTTGACTGATATCCAGAATAAAACCAAATCGATGTATACCAGCATCACGCAATCCAAGGATCATAGCGATCAATGGATAATTCTGCGCTGGTTTGATACCGCTTCCGATAAAGTGGACGGAGTGCGTGCTGCCGCTGCGGTTCTCAAAGATAATTTCGATCACTTTTTTGACGCGATTTTTACCATGACTGCGGTAATGGCCCTGGAAATTCTCATTTTGCCGATGGCGTTGGGTTGGCTGATGTGGCGCTTGACTCAGCGGATTACCGGCGCTCTGTGGCATCAGGGGCTACCAGCGTAAGCTAGGATGCGATAATGGATGTTCGAGCATGTCCGACACTACTATTTTTCCTTGGCAATCCGATATTTGGACAAGGCTCGTAGCCCATCATCGTGCTGAACGTTTACCCCATGCGCTGCTCTTGGTCGGACCGCGAGGGGTGGGAAAAACCATCTTTGCCCGCTGCCTCGCTGGGGCGTTGTTGTGCGAACGACCTGCCGACAACGGGATTGCCTGCAACAGTTGTCCAGCCTGTCGACGCTTGTTGGCTGGTTCCCACCCTGATTTTTTGTGGGTGCGGCCAGAGGCAAAAATTCACGCGGAAAACTCGACCAGCCGAGAAGAAACCGTCACAGAGCAGGGCGGCGCGAATGAAGCTATTCCGGCCCGCGCCAAGGCTAAAAAGGGTAGCCGCTACATACTGATCGACCAGATCCGCGCTCTGGGAGAGTGGATCGTCCTAAAATCCCACTACCGGGGACTCAAGGTAGCCCTCCTTGTCCCCGCCGAACAGATGAACATCAATGCCGCCAATAGCCTCCTGAAGACCCTTGAGGCACCTCCTGGAGAGGCATTGTTGATGCTGGCCACCGCCCACCCGGCACAACTTCCCGCCACCATTCGCAGTCGATGCCAAACCGTAATTTTTCCAGCGGTAACCGCTGATTTTGCGTTACCCTGGCTTGTTGCGCGAGGTGTCGGAAATGAGGATGCCGCTGCGCTGTTACTGGCGCTGGCGGAAGGTGGTCCGTTAACTGCCCTGGAGCTGAAGCGGGATGGAATACTGGAATATCGTTTGACCCTGTTCGCAGAATTGGAAGGAGTCATCACGGGACGACTTGCACCAGTAACGGTTGCGCAATCGTGGACTAACCGCGAAATAGAGCAAATCATCGGTTTTCAGTGGACATGGGCCGCAGATATGATCCGCCTCTCTCTCGCCCCAGGTACCAATCTGGCTAATCCCGATTTGGCTCCACGCCTATTGGCCGTGGCGCGATTGTTTGACGTGCGTCGTTTGTACGCACGATTGGATCATTTGAGCGAAGCGTTACGGCTGGTTCGCGGACCAACCAACCCTAATATCCAGCTATTATTGGAAGATCTTATTATCCCCTGGCGTGCTTGAACCTAGTGGATTAATCCATTCTTAAAATCTTTTCAGAGATATCCAATGGTCGATATTCCCCAACAGAATACCCGTCAGAATTTTTTATCGCTAACCATTAAGGATAAAAACGCCCTTTACATGTCATATATGTCTTTTCTCAAGAACGGTGGGTTATTTATTCCCACCAAAAAGAATTATCAACTCGGCGATGAAATTTTCATGCGGATAGACCTGATAGATGAAACCGAACGCCTCGCCGTGGCGGGTAAGGTCGTGTGGATTACTCCACAAGCCGCTCAAGCCAATCGAACCGCCGGGGTTGGCGTTCAATTCACCGATCAAAATATACGCACCAAGATCGAAACCTACCTCGCCGGCGTCAAGGCAGACCGTCCTACTCATACCCTTTAGATTATCAATTCCGCGAACCTCAACCAAAAAACCGCGAGAATCCCCTGGCTTTAGCCATGGGGAGGAAAGCGGGAATTTGTATCCGGATGTTCCCTTTTGTTAGAATAAGTATGTCTTATGTCGCAAGGCTATAAAGTGCTGGCGGCAATGTAAAATTTTTTATTGTAA
>CAUYTW010000004.1 GCA_963575715.1 Gammaproteobacteria bacterium
GCAATGGCGGAAGTGCTGGGCGCACGGATTAAAAATTTACGTTTTGGGGAATGATACATGTTAAATACTTTGGAAAAACTTAAACGCCTAGAAGCTTATATCGCCGTTGACGGCGGGATTACAGATTCAGTATTGGATAAGACTTTAATAAAAATTTTTGTGCGTGAAAAGATACGAATGAGACAGTTGACTCAGCGATTGCAACAAGAAATCAAGCGATTCGAGCAAGATTACCATCTGCTGTCTCAAGAGTTTTATACCAGATATAATCAAGGCGAGATGGGAGATGAAATAGATTTCATTGAATGGGCAGCTACTCTGGAAATGCTTGTTAATGCTGAAAAACGTATAGCATTGTTGGATATCATACAATGAATCCGCTGCTTGATGAGTATTTCAATTCAGTGGAAGCTAGTTTGATTGAAAGTTCAATAGTTCGTTCCTACACGATTATCTGCCGTGAAATTTCATTGGTGGATGGCAAAATGCGGGTAAAGGCGGTATTGGAAGACAATTTTTTGCTGGAGTTTTTTCTGTATCTTGTGGATAAGAATGAACACATTGAACAATCTAAATATAGTTTTCATTGGCAAAATGCGCAAGGCGGTCTGATAAAACGTTGGGATAACGCCCCGCATCATCCCTCGCTGAAAAATGCCCCGCATCATACACATATTGGTGATGATCATGTAGAAGCGTCACTTGATGTGCCGGACGTGTTTTTTGTGATTGAACAGATTGAAGCAGATTTGAACATGGCGTCAAATTGCTGAACCCGACCTATTGATTGACTTGCTGGGCTTTATCGAACAAAAGGCACCGGAGCCTCAAGTACGTTCGGTGGCTGAAGTGCTGGGAGCGCGGATTAAAAATTTGCGTTTTGGGGAATGATGATAGCCGCGATAATTCACCCAAGTTGCTACTTATTCGCTTTTCTTCTCTCCCCATTCGGGAGCAGATTGGGTATTGGGTAAGGGCGAGGTTTCTCGGAGATATTGATGATACAAATTGAGCAATTCACAAAACTTTATAGTAGTTTACCTACCGTCGCACAACAGGAAGCATTTTATTTTTTAGAATTTTTGCAAAAATGCTATGATGGTGTGACTCCTTTACACCAAGTGACAACCAATAATAAGCCAACGGATTCTATTCGGAGTAATCCAGCTTTTGGTATGTGGGCTGACTTACAAGAAGATTCACGAGAATTTCTCAATTAGCTTAGAAAAAATCAATGGACCAATTTATAAATACTTTACTTTTGGATACTGCTATCTCAAGAGTTTTATCCCAGATATAATCGAGGCGAGATGGGCGATGAAATAAATTTCATTGAATGGGCGGCTACTCTGGAAATGCTTACCAATACTGAAAAACGTATAGCATTGTTGGATATCATACAATGAATCCGCTGCTTGATGTCATCCCGAAGCAGACCTGAATATGGCGTCAAATTGCTGATCACGGCCAAAACCATGACCATCCACCGATTTTCCTCACGTACCCACCGACTGGATACGAGTTTCCTGATTAAGCATTTGCAGGATGCCCGTAGCTACAAACGCATCGCCGGATATTTCACCAGTTCGTTGTTCGAGGTTGCTAATGAACTTCTGGAATCCATCCTGGAGGTAAAAATCGTTTGCAATGTCGATATCCACCCGGATGATCTCAAAGTTGCGCAATTGCGCGCCGCCAAAATGATTGGCCGCTGGAATGATCGGGCATTGGAAGCCGAGGCATTGCTCCATCGTGATCGCTATCGTCGCCTGGATGCTTTTTTGGCCAAGCATGGGCAAGCGGTACGAGTTGCGCCGGATAGTATTTGTGGTTTTGTGCATGGCAAGGCGGGCGTGATTGAACTTGCGAGCGGTCGCAAGCTCGGCTTTATTGGCTCAAGCAACGAAACCCGGAGCGGCTGGCAATCTCACTATGAAATCCTTTGGGAAGATGAATCACCCGAGGGTGTTGCCTGGATCGAGACGGAGTTTGCGTTTCTTTGGAACGCCGCACGACCGTTGCCGGAAACGGTGATCCGCGAAGTACACCGACGCGGCTATCGGCGCGAGGTGCTTTTCGAGGCAATCGAGGACGATGACGATCTGGCTCCGGCGGCGCTCATCGAGTCGCCGCTTTATCGCGAGGGATTTTCACTACAACCTTGGCAGCGTGGTTTTATCACCGAATGCCTGCGCCACTATCGTAATCACGGGATTGTGCGGCTGTTACTGGCCGATGAAGTGGGCTTGGGCAAAACCCTATCACTTGGCACAGCGGCAATGACCTTGTGCCTACTGACGGATCGCGAACATCAGATCCGCAACCGCCCTATCGTGATTTTTGCACCAGCCACTTTGTGTGAGCAGTGGCAGACCGAGATGATCGACAAACTGGGAATTCCCACGGCGCGTTGGGAAACGCAGCGCAAGATTTGGCTCGACACAGAGGATCGTGCGATTTCTCCAGCGGGACGGGAGCAGATCGCCAAATGTCCATTACGCATTGGCATCGTCTCGACGGGTCTGATGATGCGCGATTCCCTGGAAAAACAGCACCTTTTGGGGTTGCGTTTTGGTTTAATCATTCTCGACGAAGCACACAAGGCACGCAGTCGACAAGGATTTGGCAGCGAGGCAGGCAGTCCTAATACGTTATTGGCCTTTATCCGCGAGATCGCGGCACGCACTGATCATGTTTTGTTGGGTACGGCCACACCCATTCAGACACAACCCGAGGATCTTTGGGATTTGATGGGTATATTGCATCAGGGGAAGGGACATTTCGTATTGGGGAATGATTATGCACGGTGGCATCGCCCACGAGAGGTGCTACCGATTTTGGCAGGCGAGGAGATTAGTGAGCTACGGATTGCTTGGGAATTGTTGTGTTCACCATTGCCTTTAGTGGATGCCAGTCAAGAACCAAGGGCAAGAAGGTTTTACAGTGCCATCCGGCAAGATTTGGGACTGATTAGTGGCGAATGGCAAACCAACAAACGTCTCACGGATATTTCGGAGGATACACGGGAGATTCTGGAAGATGAGCTACACCGTAAAATTAGTGGCGCGACTTTTTTCCAACGCGAAAACCCTTTCGTGCGCCATATTGTGCTACGCAAACGTTCCCGTTTAGAAGAAGCTGGGCTGTTGACCAAGGTCGGAGTAGATGTGCATCCCGACCGAAATTTGGTTCGGGAAGTTCAGTGTTACGACACCTTGTTTGAGACAAAAGCGTTACGCACCAGTGAAGATTTTCGGGAAGCCTATTGTGAGGCACGTACATTTGGCAAGGCGTTGGCCAAACGTGGCAAGGGCGGTGGGTTCATGAAAAATTTAGTGGAACAGCGTATTTGTTCCAGCATCCAGGCGGGTCTCAACACGGCACGGATGCTACTTGCGGGTCGTAGCATGTACGAAGAGGAAGAAGATCAGGATGTGGACCTTACCTTGGAGACTGGCGAAGAGCATGCTGTATTGGCGCGATTGATCGCACGACTGGAACGGATCAAACAGGATCCCAAGCTCAACGCCGTAATTCACTATCTTGAAAACGAAAAATGGTTGGATCACGGCATCATTATTTTTAGCCAATATTACGACACTGTTAAATGGGTGAGCGACGCATTGGCTGAACGCTATCCAAATGAGAATATTGGCCTTTATGCTGGAGCGAGCCGTAGTCGTCTCTATCGACGCGGGGATAGTGTATATACCGAACGTGAAACTCTAAAAAAGATGGTCGCCGAGCATGAAATACGTATCATGGTTGCCACGGATGCTGCTTGCGAGGGATTAAATTTACAAACACTCGGTACTCTCATCAATATCGATCTACCTTGGAATCCCACTCGATTAGAGCAACGTATTGGCCGCATTAAACGTTTTGGCCAAGTACGAGAAAAAGTAGACATGCTCAATTTAGTCAACGAACAGACCGTGGACGAAAAAGTCTATGAGCGTCTCTCTGAACGAATGCGCGACCGCTACAATTTATTTGGGTCACTCCCCGATACGATTAAAGACGAATGGATTGATGATATCGAAACGTTAGGTGAAAAGATGAATGAATATATCAATGCTCAAAAAGAAGCGACCGGTTTCGACCTGCGTTATACGAGCACCATGGCACCATCTGAGAAAGATTGGCGGGATTGTTTTGCGGTACTTTCCCGTAGAAATTTTAATGTGCTGATGAGTACGGCCTGGGACTCGAATTGATAACAGTAATTCAGTAATTGGGTCGACAAACGCAGTCATAATGCGACAAGTTATAAATAAACATGCTTAAAACAATTAAACAATCCTGTCGATTCAATCCAATAATCCAGGATTACCGGATGAGTCAAGGAATTGAAAATCTGGCAGCCCTCATCAAAGATGAGGGAAACGGTTATGATTTTTTCTTTCGGAACTATGTCACTCATGGTATGGGGCAGCTATTCCGAGAAGGGTTACTGCGACTTTCTGGAAACTCTGACCAAGCTGTGTTCGAGCTTACCCAGGCAATGGGTGGCGGTAAGACGCACATGATGATCGCCTTGGGGCTTTTGGCACGTCATCCGCATCTGCGTCCCAAGATCCTGGCACCGGAATTGAACGAACGCATCCATTTTGGTGGAGCACGTATTGCAGCATTCAATGGTCGCAATAATCCAGACCATTACATTTGGGGCGAGATTTCCGTCCAACTAAATGCCGAAGAAGCCATCAAGCCCTATTGGGTTAATGGACCTAAAGCAGTGGATCAACGCAAATGGAAGGAAATTATTGGCGACCAGCCGACCTTAATTTTGCTGGATGAACTTCCACCTTATCTCGATTATGCTTGCACTCAAGCTTTTGGCCAGGGAACCCTTGCCAATATGGTTGTTTACAGTCTGAGCAGCCTGATGAGTGCGGCATTGGAATTACCGAATTGCTGTATCGTCATCGCAAATCTCTCTGGTAGCTATCAGAACCAA
The DNA here is from genome assembly GCA_963575715.1 of Gammaproteobacteria bacterium. Lineage (NCBI taxonomy): Bacteria > Pseudomonadati > Pseudomonadota > Gammaproteobacteria > Gammaproteobacteria bacterium. The sequence continues at coordinate 4,961 of CAUYTW010000004.1, forward strand.
AGCAAGACGCTCAGGGAATCAATCTCCAATTTACAGCAGGAAACTCGCCGTCAGGCGATGACCATCACACCGGTGCAATTAGCGGGTAATGAGATTTACGAAATCCTTAAAAAACGGTTGATTGATAAACTTCCTGATGACCATGTAATTTCTGAAGTCGCTGAAGAATACGCGCAGCAAATCAAAAAAGCCGAGAATGGCGGATATATCGTTTCGGCAAGTTTGGAACAGATCGCGGAACAAATTCGGGAAACCTATCCTTTTCATCCTTCGTTCAAGCATCTAGTGGCCTTATTTAAAGAAAATGAAGGATTTCGTCAGACCCGTGGATTGATGCAATTCACTGCTCGCCTGCTCAAAAGCGTTGTTCACCGTGAAAACGATGATGTGTTCTTAATTGGCACTCAGCATTTAAATCTGAATGATGATCAGGTTACCGATGAAATCGAGCGCATCGCACCCAAGCTCATGCCCGCAATTACCCGTGACATCGCCGATCAGGGCAATGCCATCGCCGAGACCATTGATGCAGAATTGAATGGCGATGCCGCCCAGCAGGTGATGACCCTCCTCCTGGCCTCTTCACTTTCGCGTGCCGTGGGTGGTCGGATTGGTCTTTCCGAGAGCGAAATCATCGAGTTCCTAGCCGCACCCAATCGCAAACCAGATGAGTTCCTACAAACGCTGCAACGTTTGCGCGAATTGGCTTGGTATCTACATCGTGAAGAACAGCGATTTTTCATCAAAGAAACGGAAAATCTCTCACGTCAAATTGAACGTAACGCCAAGGAAGTACAACAACCAAAAATCGACCAGGCATTTATTAATCGTCTGACAGGTATCATTAAACCTGATCGTCGTAATGCCTATCAGGATGCCCAAGTTCTCCCCAAATTGGATGAACTTAAATTATCTGGTCCTCGGGTATTAATTGTCATCAAACCTGATGGCAGAGTGCCACCCAGTGAGTTAAAAAACTTTTTTGATTATCAACAAGAAAAAAATAATCTGTTGGTCTTGACTGGTCAAGATAGTCACCTTGCAGACGCAGTGGAAGATCGTCTACGTGAACTTTACGCCATTGAACAGATCCAGAAGCGTCTAAAATTAGGCGATACTTTGTATGAGGAAGCCCGCGATCGGCTGGAAGAATCCGAAGACCGTTTTAGCAAAGCACTATCAGCAGCCTATAATCGGATTTATTTCCCAAGCATTGATGATTTAGATGGTCGTGAATTTTTGGCACCTGTTACCATCGACAACGGATTGAAACTTGGCCAAGGTGATTCCTCTGCCGAGGCACAGATCGAAACGTTACTTTCTAGCCCTCGTGCCAACTATAAACTGGCAATGGATTTGAAACAGGATTTCGCCCAGTATTTCGCCATGGCGGAGGAATATCTGTGGCCCTCGGGCAAAGACAATCGCCGCACACCTTGGAAGGATGTAGTTAGCCGCGCCAAGAGCAGTCCTGTGTGGCCATGGATGCCCGGCAGTGGTGGATTGGATACGCTCAAAGTGGAAGCGCTAAAACAAGGGCGTTGGCGGTTAGGAGAAGATGGGCATATCGAAAAAGGTCCCTTTCCGAAAGAAAAAACTACAGTCAATGTCACGCTCGTCAATACCCATCCCGATACCGGTGCGGCCGTATTAAATCTCACGTCACGTCATGCCGGCGAGAGTCCAATAATCTATTACGCTACCCATCCCGATGTATCTGACCATGACCCACAGGTAGGAGATCTCGATAACTTTACAACCACCGAGGGCACGCTCTATTTCTTGGTCAAAGACTCGACGGGTCAACACGAAAGTGGTGCGCCAATACGTTGGTTGGCCGACCTTAAAATTCGGCATCAGGTTGATCCGACAGCAGATAAACGCCGCGTCACGCTTGCTAGCATTCCCAAAGCCGACCTACGCTATACCTTGGATGGTTCAAATCCAAAAGACGGCGCTATCTATGAAGGCCCGTTCGAGATCGGCACGCAAGCGGTACGCTTATTGGTTTATGCGCGTGCCCTAGAAGCCAACAAGACAGCGGATTTCCAGATTCTCGCCAGTACCGACAAAACGATACCGATCATTGATACCAAGCCCGTCAAGCTCCAAGCCAAACGTATGGCAGTTGATACCACAGATCGGGTTTATGGCGTAATTAATCGCTTCCGTGATCAGCCAGATACACGTTTCAAGGGGGTGCGTATCGAGATTGGTGAGGGCGAAAACACCGTAACGATTCGCTTTCAAGAACGTGAAATCACCGCCGCCATGATTGAGGGCGTGGTCAATAGTCTGCGCAAGGTACTAAACGAGGATCAGGCAGCGGTCGCGATCACGATTGCCGATAGTATCCAGTTTGGCTCTGGTTTTGCTGCCAAGGAGTTTGCCAAGATCGTCGGTATTGAGCTGAAGACTGGCGACTTAACGCAAGAATCATAAACCCCATGCGCAAATCCCAGACGACACGCCAGAATACTAAGGACCAGACGCAGATTGATACTCGTCCCACCCTTGGCTTTGGCGTACCCGCCACCTCAGACCCGCATCACTTCAAGATCATCATTCCGCGTACCAACACTGGACGGGTACAGATTAGTGAGTATCTCGGGCTACAAGCCAGCAATACCGAGCAAGCAATCATCGATCGGGTACTACTCGACCGTCCACATTGGACGGCAATACGGTCTGAGGTACAACGCGCTTTTAATGTTCGGCTCCTTGCTCACGGACTAAAATCGAGTGACTGGAAAGTAGGCGAAAATCCAGTAGACCGGTTGCTCGGCAAGGAACTCTGCGTATTGTCTTGGGCGGTGGAATATATGGAAATGGACAAGATTCCGGTCGCGGTACGCAATTGGCTCGCGTTACGCCCGGAAGAGCGTTGGTGGCTATTCGGTATGACTGCGATGAGCACTGGCGGACTGAATGATGGTCACAAGGGGTGGCGATTGGCGTTGCGTCATGCGCTGGGCGATGTGGCACAAAGTGAATTGTTTCAGCCTTTCTCAAGACGCAAACCTGGTACGTCCTACAGTGTGCGTCCTACGTTGGATTTATTTGGTGAAGCAGAGCCATGATTCAGAAACGCCAACTACTTGAGAGATTCCGGCTAATGAAATACGTTCTAATAATAGATGATCAATTAACTCATTCTTTTTTTGTTTAATTTTTCATGCTCACATTTATTACAACGGTACATTTGCTTACCGGTCGAATTAAAACCATTTTTTACAACCGATTCAGATTTGCAATTAGGGCAACACATGGAAATTCTCCTTTTTGTCAAAAATAGTGAATAGGATATTTTAGCTTATCCTATAAATAAGGGCATTACCCGATAATGAAGGCTTAATATTGTAGTTTTATTTTAATTATTTTTTATACAGCATCTTACGGGACGCCATCTAAGCCCTGCTCACTTGCCTGTGCCCGTCATTTAATGGCGAAGGTATTGCTCTAAGATATGCAATATCGCAGTCAGCACTGTAAAATTGGTAAATTGTACATTTTCACACTAGCGTATGAGGTAACAGTTTAATTTTTCAAACTACACAAGTGGCTACCTATATATAAATCATTGATTATTATTATAAATAGACACTATATCTTAACGTAACAGATTGGGAGACGGGCCGAAAGGCTCCGTCACTAGGCTCGTAAGGGCTGACAGCCGGGAAAGACCGGCTTTTTGACTGACGGTTTTTCCCGCTAAAACCGTCCCCTTTCCTCCCCATGGCTTAAAGCTAGGGGTATCTCGGGGACAATGATGACAACCAACATTACTTTTGAATCACCGGGATCGATTATTAACCTGGAGGCGGAAATTACGCCAACACTCACGGTCAATCGCAAAATTCTGGTTATTGACGATGACCAGGCGATTCTCGCCACTTACCGCAGCATCCTGCAACCACAGGCCAGCGGTGCCGAGTCGCTATTCAACTTGCTGGGAGAACATCAACTAGAGGTGCGGGAGAAATTCGAGGTAGTCACTGCGACGCAAGGACAACTAGGCGTGGAACGGGTACGCGACGCGCTTTCCCAAAATTCTCCATTCAGCGTAGTATTCGTCGACATGCGTATGCCTCCTGGCTGGGATGGACTGCGTACTGCGCAAGCGTTGCGCACTCTTGATCCCAACCTCTACATCGTAGTCGCCTCAGCTTACGCCGACTATACGGCGGATCAAATTCAGGCTGCATTAACCCGTGATGCGGTTCTGTTGCGCAAACCTTTCGGACGCGATGAGGTTTATCAACTTGCACGTACTCTCGCTCAAGGATGGAGCAATCGACGTTTTCTGCAAGATCTTAATCATGTCCTGGAGGCGCGGATCGCCGCGCATGCTGCAGAACGAAAACGCTATTTAGCGCTGGGGAATATGCTTGCAGAGGTCTCAGCCCGTTGCGCCATCATGCGCAATGAGTCCCTGGCCCAGAATCTTTCCTGGGTGCTAGAGTGGCTGGAACGAGTAATGATGGTTGAATACTGTTATTTGGCGACGTGGAAGGAAGACGAGTCAGGTATCGAAATTCATCAGTACCATGCAAGCGAGCATACGAAAAACGCCTTCCGCGACAACATTAAGGATCATATTATTTCGCTTCGCGCTTCGCTGGAAGCAGGCACCATGATCGCCGGCGTTCCCATGATCTCGAACTCAACAATAGTTATTGCACTGACCTGGAAACAAGGTACGCATGGGTTGCTAGGTTGCGAGGTTGTTGGACAGGAACGAAACTGGTCAGCCGAAGACGTAAATTTATTGACAACCGTTGCCTGCGTCGTTAGTCGCCTTTTTGAAAACGAGAACACCGCTACGGAATAATTCTACAATTTTAACCTAATCCTGATTAGGAGTTACACAGTTGAATTTGTAACTCTATATAGGATTGAGTTTCTTCTTTTTTGTCATTCTGCGCGGAAGGTGCGTTAGCACCCGTAATCACAGAATGATTTGAATTATTTTTCAACTGTGTAACTCCTACCTGGTAACGGAGATTTTGTATGCAACTTACGATATTTCGTGCAATATTTTTTTGCTTCACACTAGATTTGTTTATTGCTACGCCACTCATCGCAAAGGACGCGGAAATGCCCCAACCCGCTGCTGGGGAAAAAACTGGCACTCGGGAAGAGGTTCTTCTCTCACCGGAAATCATTCTTCAGAATGGCATTGTCGCCTTGACTGAACAATTCAAGCAGGATGCTAATCAGGAAAAGCTGCTGGCTTTCCTGCAAAAAGAGATTGCACCTCATTTTGATTTAGGTTACATGACGCGACTTTCCGCTGGAATTTACTGGAATGCGCTTGATGAGCAACAAAAGAAGGCTTTTGAGGAACACTTCCAACATACTTTTTTTCAGGCGCTTGTCAACCAGGTTTCTAATTTGGGAAATCCCCAAATTCGGTTTTATCCCGCGCGGCCGGGTGCCAACGCCAATGAAATCACTGTAAGTGCCCGAGTTACTCAACCACAAGGAATCCCTATTCTCATGGATTTTCGTTTCTATCGTGGCGATCAAGGTTGGAAAATTTTTGATGTAATGGCTGATGGCAGCAGCGCTGTTCTTTACTATCGTCGTTTTTACGCTGAACTGGTAAATCATTACGGCGTTAATGCCCTGTTGGGTTCTGATTAAAATAATTAAAGATACCTTGCGATGTATCTCCTCGCGCCAAAGTTGCAACGTAGCGTATTGCAATCAACCGTTTCGTAGTTACCCGTACCCCACGAATTTATTCGTGCGATTATCAAAAACAAAATTTTGGAGTAAACAAAACAATGGCTATTGAACGCACTCTTTCTATTATCAAACCTGACGCAGTGGCCAAAAACGCCATCGGCGCTATCATTTCCCGTCTGGAACAGGGAGGGCTGCGCGTAGTAGCAGCCCGGATGGAACATCTTACTCGTGAACAAGCTGAAGGCTTTTATGCTGTGCATCGGGAGCGGGCTTTTTACCAGGATTTGGTCCAGTTCATGACTTCTGGCCCAGTTTTGGTCCAGATTTTAGAAGGCGAAAACGCCATTGTCCGCAACCGCGAATTAATGGGGGCTACCAACCCAAAAAACGCGGCACCAGGAACTATTCGCGCTGATTTCGCTACTAATGTCGAAGAAAACGCTGTTCATGGTTCCGATAGTCCCGAAACAGCGTTAATTGAAATCGCCTATTTTTTTAATCTTAATGATATCTGCCCCCGTACCCGCTGAAGTTTCAAGTCAATCACCCCTCGACCCTTCGGGATCGAGGGGCTTGTGGGGTGACTTGCAA
>CAUYTW010000005.1 GCA_963575715.1 Gammaproteobacteria bacterium
CTAACGGAGTGAAATATTTCTTCAAGATGAAGGCGATCAACGCCGGCGGCAGCAGTGCATTGTCGAACGAGGTCAACGCCACGCCGGTGGCGCCACCCGCAGCACCAGTGATGACCAGTGCAGTGGCGGGCAACGGCCAGGTGACATTGAAGTGGTCGTCTGCGGCGCGCGCCACCAGCTATAACGTCTATCGGGGAACGACAGCAGGCGGCGAATCTACGACAGCCGCCAAGGTTGGAATCACCGGAACCAGCGTAGTGATTACTGGTCTGACTAACGGAGTGAAATATTTCTTCAAGATGAAGGCGATCAACGCCGGCGGCAGCAGCGCATTGTCGAACGAGGTCAACGCTACGCCGGTGGCCACGGGCGGTACTGGCGGTACTGGTGCCACGGGTGGTACTGGTGATGGTGGCTAATCATTGAGCTTATCAGTTCTACCCTGAATAGTTAGCAATTCATCGGGTGCCCACATTCCAGTTGCAATTTAGCAACTGGGGCGTGGGTGCTATGTTGCACTTCACGGTTGAATCCGTCCCTTCAAAAGAAGCTGTTCCAATATTGTTGGTAGCACAGGCCGACTGCATAAATATCCTTGCATTCTATCGCACTGTTGTTTGCGTAGAAAATTAAGCTGTGTCCGATTCTCAACTCCTTCTGCAATTATGGTCAGACCCAAACCATGCGCCAGTCCAATAATCGCACGGATAATATTGAGATTATTTTCCAAAGTATCAATTTCCAATACAAAGCTACGATCTATCTTGAGCGTATCGATTGGCAGGCGTTGCAGATAACCCAAGGAAGAATAACCCGTACCGAAATCGTCTATTGATAATGTTATCCCCAGTGCCTTAATACGTTTAAGGATAATTATCGTTTCCTCAATATTTTTCATTAATAGGCTTTCCGTTAATTCAATCTCTAACCACGTGGGATCGAAATTAGTTTCTTTCAATATTTCGATGACACGCTCGACAAAATTCGTCGAGCGTAATTGCCGCATGGATACGTTGACCGCGATTTTGATGAAAGGTAGTCCTGCCGCTTGCCAGGATTTTCCCTGCTGGCAAGCGGTACGCAATACCCACTCACCAATTGGAATAATCAAGCCTGATTCCTCTGCAAAGGGAATGAAATCTACGGGAGAAATTTCATTTCCATTACGCCGCCATCGTATGAGAGCCTCAACACCATCAATAATTCCTGTTTGTATATTTACCACGGGTTGGAAGCACAAGAAAAATTCATTGCGCTCCAATGCGCGACGTAAATCAGTTTCCATTGTCATCCGTCTGGAAATGGCAAGATTCATTTCTTCAGTAAAAAATTGATAATGATTGCGGCCATTATCTTTGACGTGATATAGCGCGGTATCGGCTTTTTTTAAAAGATGATTCATGTCGGTATCGTCAACGGGAAAAAGCGCGATACCAATGCTTACGCCAATAAACACTTCATGCTCGCAAAGATAAAATGGCTCGCCGATGGTGGTAATAATTTTTTGCGCGATATAGGTCACATCCTGAGTGCTTTTTACCCGCGAAAGAATAATCGTGAATTCATCTCCACCAATTCGGGCAACGGTATCTTCAGCGCGCACGCATGACAGCAACCGTTTAGCAACTTCCTGTAGAAGTGCATCACCCATATGATGTCCCAGGGTGTCGTTTACCAATTTGAATCGATCCAGATCAAGAAATAATACAGCCAACAGGACTCGTGGCGGCGAGATTCCCTTATTTTTGCGTAATACATGAGCACTTGCCTGTATGAGTCGATCCTGAAATAGCAATCTGCTGGGCAGGCCGGTTAAGGCGTCAAAATGCGCCAACTGATATAGATGAGCATTTTTCTGCTCGGTAATGGCATTGAGTAAATCATGGCCGGATCCCATGCCTACATAAATCCCTTCACAGGTGATAATAAAGCCATCCGATATCGATTGTGGGGCAGCATCCGCAAGAATGCGAGCCACGTCATCGATATTTTTTTCTTGTTCCACGATGATCGGCGCAGTGTCAATAACCGAGGTTTCAATGAATTCCAGAATGGATCTTCGCCCATATAATTCCCGAGTATAGGGGCGACTGAATAGTTCAAGTATTTTGTTTCTGGTGATGAGACCTATTGGCCTGTCATTTTCATCCACTATTGGAATTACAAACAATGCCTGATTATTCATGAATATATCCAATACCCCGGAGCATTGGGTGTCTGGATAAATGGGTGAAACATATTTCATCATTGTCTTGACTGAATTACTAAAAAGAATTGTCCTCATGGTTCCGCGAAATTGATTAAAATTGGATACAAGCATGGTAATCTCTATTCAAATTATTCCAGGATATGGTTGATAGTCGAATGGTAGGATGGTAAGAAAATTATTTCTCAACGAGCCGCATTAACCAACTGCATCTTTTGGAAAGATTGCGCGAAAGGTGCTTCCCTTCGCTGGTTCTGACTGGATTTCCAGTTGGGCACCGTGACGCAAGAGCACATGTTTGACAATGGCCAGTCCCAGGCCGGTGCCACCCGTGGCCGAGGAGCGTCCCTTATCGACGCGATAGAAACGTTCGGTGAGACGGGGAACATGTTCTGCGGCAATTCCAACTCCGGTGTCGGTCACTTCAAAAGTCGGCTGGCCACGGAAAAGTTTCCAGGACAAAGCGATTTTGCCGCCTTCCGGCGTGTAGCGCACCGCGTTGGAGACCAAATTGGTAAAGGCACTACGCAATTCCTGGAGATTGCCGCGCAAGCGCAGCGTCGTTTTCGTGTCGGAGACGATAGCGTGACGCCCAGCGGATAGAGCGATACTTTCGTGGGTCAGCGCCACTAGCATGGCGGCCATGTCCACTATTTCTTCGTGCTCGGGGAGTCGGTATTCATCCAGGCGGGAGAGGGTCAGCAGGTCATCGACCAAGCGTTGCATGCGGTTTGCTTGTTCCGACATCAGTGTCAGCGCCGCTTGGCGCGCCAGCGTGGCGGGAGAATTGGCTGAATGGGTGGCGTTTTCGTGAGATTCATCCACCAGGGTTTCCAGAAAGCCGACGATCACCGTCAGGGGGGTGCGTAGCTCGTGGGATACATTGGCAATGAAATCGCGACGTACCGTGTCGGCCCGCTCAATGGCGGAAATATCACGACTGATCAGGAGGCGCCCCCGATCCGCAAAGGGCACCACAGCCAGTGAAAGAGTTCTGGCAGGCGTGCCGAGACGTTGCAGCACGATGGCGTCGCCGCCCTCGGAGAGATAAGTGATGAACTTCGGATCCCGCAGCAGGTGGGTTATGGGAGTTCCTCGATCTTGTTCGGGATTCAGACCCAGATCTCGTGCGGATTGAGGATTCACCCATTCGATGCGCAGGTTTTTATCCAGCAGCACCACTCCTTCCGGCAACGCTTCTGCCGCTTGGCGCAGGTGATCCAGGGTCGCGGTCAAACGACGTTGCGCGGCCCGCTCGGCTCGATGCAAACGAAAAAGAGCCGCGAAGGCATCACCCCAAGCACCCAACGCCTCTGGAGGCGGAGCTATACCAGAGGTTGCGTCTTCCCGCGCTTGCACCAGCCAACCTCGCAGACGCGACAATTGCCACAAATGGTAGCCATGAGCGAGCGCGAAACCAAACGTCAACACGCCCAACGCCGTCCATGCCTTCAGAAATAAACTCGTTGTCGCCGCGCAAGCCAGCAGCAGCAACACTCGAAGTAGCGGACCTGTCCAGAAATTCACAATTGGAGTCCGCCGCTGAACGCGGGGGTCGTTCGCCTTTCTTGGCTCGCTGCGACGGAAAACCGATAGCCCACGCCGCGCACGGTTTCGATCAAGGCATCACCCGCGCCGCCGGCGTCGGTCAAGGCACCGCGCAGGCGACGGATGGAAACGTCCACGGTCCGTTCTTCCACGTAACAGTTCTCGCCCCAAGCGAGGTCTAAAAGCTGGGTACGGCTGAACACCCGTCCAGGATGGGCCATAAGCACGCGCAAAAGTTTGAATTCAGTTGGTCCAAGCAGACAGCGTTGATCGCCGATGCTGACCTGCACGGCGGCTGGGTCGAGCCGCACTCCGCCAAGGGTAAGGATATCGCCTGCGTACTGAGGCGCGCGGCGGCGCAATACCGCACGGATTCGCGCTACCAGCTCCCTCGGGCTGAACGGCTTGGTGATGTAATCGTCGGCGCCGACTTCAAGACCCGCGACCCGGTCCGCCTCGGCACCGCGCGCGGTGAGGAGGATGCACGGCAAATCGTGGGTACGTGTCTCGGCGCGCAACCATCGCGCCAAGTGAAAACCGGACACTCCCGGCAACATCCAGTCAATCAGGATGATATTCGGGAGCGATTCTTGTAGATATTCCAGCGCGTCCTCGGCGTTTGCTGCGAATTCCACCTCGAAACCGGCGGTGGTCAAAATCGCGCACAGCAATTCACGAATAGCCGATTCATCTTCGACCACCAACACCCTGGGAGTCACGCCGCTAGACATTTTTGATTACTCGTCACAATCAATGCCCCTGGCTTCCCGTTCCAGGTGTTCGATAGCCACATGACGAACATCGGTGCCACGCACGATGTAGATCACTTGTTCTGCAAGGTTTTTGGCGTGATCGCCAATACGCTCGACCGCCTTGGCGATGAACATGATCTCCAGTGCGCTGGAAATCATGCGCGGATCTTCCATCATGAAGGTGATCAACTGACGAGTGAGCGCCTTGAACTTACCATCGATCTCCAGATCCTCGCGCACGATATTGGCCGCTTGAGCAGCGTCCTGACGAACGAAGGTATCTAGGGCGGCGCGTAGCATCGCCACTGCGAGGTTGCCCATGTCGCGCACGTCGTTGATGCAGGACACGCGGCACCTATCGCGGCCATAAATTGTTCGGGTCATCCGCGCGATTTTGGCGGCCTCGTCACCGCTACGCTCCAGATCCGTGACGATTTTGCTGATGCCCATGAGCATCCGCAGATCCACGGCGGCGGGTTGGCGACGGGCGATGATTTGGGCGCAATCGAGGTCGATGTTCACCTCTAGGGCATTCACCCGGTGATCCTCCATGTCCACGCGAGCGGCTTTATCGATATCACCCTCAACGAAGGCATCAATTGCGGAACGGAGCTGATTCTCCACCAGGCCACCCATGAGCAGCACGCGGCTACGAATAAAATCCAGCTCTTGATCATACTGTTTAGCGGTATGGTCCTTGGTAAACATCAAATTGTTTGCTCCTAAAAAATAGTAGGAGTTACGCAGTTGAAAAATAGGTTCAAAATTTTCAGTCAGTTACATCAGATACCTATCTGATGACTTTCCATGGAAATCAAACGATTAAAATTCAACTGCGTAACTCCTAAATAGGACAAATTTGGATATCCAGGTAATTAGACGTTTCACTCTCGCCACCGATTACCCAAAACGACCGGTGATATAGTCTTCGGTTTCTTTTTTTCGGGGCTTGACGAAAATCTGGTCAGTAACGCCAAATTCAATCAACTCTCCCAAATACATATAGGCGGTATGGTCAGAAGCGCGCGCCGCTTGCTGCATGTTGTGGGTGACGATGAGGATAGTGAAATCCTGTTTCAACTCTTGCAGTAATTCCTCGATGCGCATCGTTGAAATCGGATCGAGTGCCGAGGTTGGCTCGTCCAATAACAGCACCTCGGGTTTTACGGCAATTGCCCGAGCAATACAAAGACGTTGCTGTTGTCCGCCGGAAATACTCATGCCGCTTTGCTGAAGTTTGTCTTTCACTTCATTCCAAAGCGCCGCTTTGCGCAAGGCCCATTCCACGCGGTCATCCATTTCAACGCGACTTAAACGCTCATGCAGACGCACACCAAAGGCAATATTGTCATGAATTGACATGGGAAAAGGCGTCGGTTTCTGAAAAACCATACCGACCTTAGCGCGTAGTTCATTCACGTCCATGCCACGGTCAAGGATATTGCGATTGCCAAGCAGAATTTCACCCTCGGCCCGTTGTTCCGGGTAAAGATCATACATGCGATTCAGCGTGCGGAGCAGCGTTGATTTTCCGCAGCCGGAAGGACCAATGAAAGCGGTAATCCGTTGCTTGAGCACCTTGATTTCAATATTCTTCAGCGCGTGATATTTTCCATAATAAAAATTGAAATTCCGCATGACGATTTGATACTCCCCGGCGTCCGTTGCGGCGGGTGAATTTTTATTTATCATCATCAAGAATCCTAATCATTAGCGCGACGCCGAAATAGCGCACGGGCAAGAATGTTAAGGCCAAGAACCCCGAGGGTAATCAAGAAAACACCTGCCCAGGCTAATTCCTGCCAGTCCTTAAAGGGACTCATGGCGAATTTGAAAATGGTCACCGGTAGGGTGGCCATGGGCGCGTTAAGATCGAGAGTCCAGAATTGGTTGGATAACGCGGTGAATAACAAAGGTGCGGTCTCGCCGGAAATCCGCGCTACCGCCAGTAGCACGCCGGTCATAATGCCGGCAAGAGATGCTTTCAGGGTTACCTTGCCAATCACGAGCCATTTCGGCGCGCCCAATGCGAACGCGGCCTCGCGCAATCCGTTGGGCACCAGTCTCAGCATATTTTCGGTCGTGCGAATTACCACCGGAATAACGATTAATGCAAGAGCCGCGACGCCCGCGACGGCAGAAAAATGCCCCACCCTGGCTACATGGATTTCATAAATGAACAAACCAATAATGATCGATGGCGCTGATAACAGCAAATCATTGATAAAGTGGGTGGTTCGTCCAAGCCAAGTATGGCGGCCGTATTCCGCGAGGTAAATGCCGGCCATTACACCTACCGGCGTACCTACCAGAGTCGCCAATGTCACTAGAATTAGACTGCCAACGATGGCGTTGGCCAGTCCACCCGAAGTAGAACCGGGTGGCGGGGTCATTTCCGTGAATAATTTCAGCGAAAGGCTGGTAAGCCCCAAATCAATGGTGGTCGCAAGAATCCAGATCACCCAGAAAAGACCGAACGCCATGGCTGCCATGGAAATAGTCAAGGCGAGGTAATTTTTAATCGCACGTAGCTTACGTAAGGGAATATTCATGCGCGGCTCCCTTCGCGGGCGGTTAGACGCATTAGCAACCATTCCGATAAAGACAGCACAATCAGGGTAATCACGAATAAAATCAATCCCAGTTCGATCAACGCGGCGGTGTAAATTGGAGATTCGGCCTCGGCGAATTCATTGGCTAGAGCGGAAGCAATACTGTTACCCGGTAAAAATAAAGAAAAACCATTGAAGAAATTCATGTTACCGATTAAAAAAGTTACCGCCATTGTTTCTCCCAGGGCGCGCCCCAACCCCAGCATGATTCCACCGATGACACCAATTTTGGTATAGGGTAATACCACATGCCAAACTACTTCCCAGGTCGTGGCACCCAGAGCATAAGCGGATTCCTTCAGCATGGGCGGAGTGGTCTCGAATACGTCACGCATTACCGAGGCGATAAAGGGAATAGTCATTACTGCCAAAATAATGCCTGCGCTCAGAATACCAATGCCGAGCGGTGGGCCATCGAAAAGTCCACCGATGAATGGAAGTTTACCGAGCGTCGCAGTTAGCGTTGGTTGGACATATTGCGAAAAAATCGGCACGAAAATCATGAGGCCCCACATGCCATAAACGATACTTGGAATCCCGGCAAGAAGTTCGATGGCAATCCCCAGGGGGCGGCGTAGCCAAATTGGTGCTAATTCAGTCAGGAACAGCGCGATGCCAAAACTAATCGGAATCGAAATCGTTAGCGCCACTACGGAAGTGGCCAGGGTTCCATAAATAGGAATCAACGCTCCGAAACGATCCATGGGTGGATTCCAATCGCCGGTCCATAAAAATGGAAATCCAAAACGCTCAATGGCGGGTATCGCGCCTTGAACCAGTGACAGGATGATTCCCATGAGCAGCAACAGCGTGACTAACGCGAACAACCGAGTGAGATTGAAGAATATCCAGTCACCAAGGCGATGCCGGGTAGCGGTACGCACAACCATGAAAAACCCCTGATTGAATGACAATTCCCACGACACTGCCTGGACTGCGTCGCGGGAAAAGGATCTCGGTTTGTTAATTTCCAGCGTAAATGGAATTGCCGGAGGTATCCTTAATCTCGCTCCAGCTTGCGCGGATGGTTTTAACCAATTCCTCGGGTAGCGGCACGTAATGCAGCTCCTCAGCTAATTTAACGCCATTCTTATAGGCCCAATTGAAGAACTTCAGAACTTCAGCCCCCTGTTGTGGCTTGTTTTGAATTTTTTGCATCAAGATGAAAGTGGCACCCGTGATGGGCCAGGATTCATTGCCTGGTTCGTTGGTCAGGATTTCGTAGAATGCTGATTTGGTCCAATCCGCGCGCGCCGCCGCCGCTTTAAAGGATGCGTTGCCGGGTATCGGGTACGCGCCATCTGCGTTTTGCAACAACAGATAGCTCATCTTGTTCTGTAGAGCATAAGCAAATTCCACATAACCAATAGCACCGGAAATACGCTGCACAAAGGCGGCGACACCCTCGTTACCCTTGCCGCCGAGGCCCACGGGCCATTGCACGGCGGTGCCTTCGCCTACTTTTTGTTGCCATTCGGGACTAACCTTGGACAAATAATTGGTGAACAGGAAGGTGGTGCCCGAGCCATCGGCGCGACGAACCACCGCAATGGCTTGATCGGGCAATCGCAATTTTGGATTCAAATCCGCAATAGCCTTATCGTCCCACTTGGTGATTTTGCCAAGATAGATGTCGGCTAGGACCGTAGGCGTCAAACGAATCCCGCCAGACTTGATACCTGGCAGGTTATACGCCAGGACTTCGCCACCAATCACGGCGGGAAACTGGACGAGACCATTTTTGGCTAGATCTTCGGGCTTGAGGGGCATGTCGGAGGCACCAAAATCGACGGTCTTGGCGTTGATCTGTTTGATGCCACCACCGGAGCCAATCGACTGATAGTTGATCCTGGCGCCGGTGGCCTTCTGATAGACATCCGCCCATTTGGCGTAGATGGGGGCGGGGAATGTGGCACCAGCGCCTGTGATTTCAACGGCTTGCGTTGAAAACGCGAGTGTCGTTCCCGCTAGAAAGAGGGTAGATACCGCGCAGTTGAGAAATTTCATGATGAGTTCCTTGATTTAATTAATCAATAGGAACTGTAGACTGGATTTGTTACTGGATGATGACAACGGATCGGCGTATACAGGCTATTGGAAACCCCTGGCTTGAGCCATGGGGAGGAAGCGCGGTCCTCCTGTTAGTTGACTTTGATTTTGAAGTAGAAGTTGCCGGTCTTTCCCGGCTGCCACCGCCTAATTAAAGACGGAATGCCCGTAAGGGCCTAGTGACGGACGGATTTTAATTCCGTCGCACCCCTCGCCAATGTTGCAACGCAGCTTATTGCGACAGACCGTTTCGTAGTTACCCGTACCGTGTCTGCATCTGCCGCTTTCAGAGCCTGGAACTGAGGAAGCGCCCTAGGGTGAGTTCCTGCGACTGCGCGCAGGACAAGCTTTTACTTCGTTGCAACGGCGTCCTTTTTCTCGGACTTAGGCTGGTTAAGTTGGGACTTGCAAGCGTTACCTCACAAGCCCCTCGATACCCGAAGGGTCGAGGGGTTCTTGACTTTCGCTATCCTGCACGAATTTCAGCACGTTGCCGTTGATGCAGTAACGCTTGCCGGTCGGCGGCGGGCCGTCGTTGAAGACGTGGCCGAGGTGGATGCCGGAACTGGCGCTGCGGACTTCGACGCGACGTATGCCGTGGGCGGTGTCGACATGTTCGGTCAGCGCGCCCGACAGCGGGCTGAAGAAACTCGGCCAGCCGGTGCCGCTGTTGAACTTAGTGTCGCTGCGGAACAGCGGCGCGCCGGTGATCGGATCGACAAATGTGCCGGGCCGCTTTTCATCGAGATGCGAGCCGGTACCGGGGCGTTCGGTGCCCTGCTCGAAGGCGATCTTTTGTTGCTCCGGCGTCAGCAGATGGAAGCCGAGCCATTTCCAGAAGCGCTGCTTGTCTCCGTTGTAGCCGGTAAAGCGCGAGACTTCCTTGCCCTTTTCAAACAGCACGATGGTTGGCGTGGCGAACAGAGCCTTTTCCAGCGTCCAGCCGGCCAGCGGCTGCGGGCTGAAAGTGCGCACCACCGGAATCACTGATTTCCACTTGTCGAGCACGTCTGCATTAAACTGCTTGCAGTAGGCACAGTCTTCGGCTTCGAAGACGATCAGTTGCCGCTTGGCATCGAGAGCCTTCGGATCGAGCGGCTTGGCGGGTGTGGATGCACTGGTGAGCACGACCGATCCGGGGTACTTCACGCCGGTACCACCCAGCCCGCAATAGCCGTTCGGATTCTTTTTCAGATAATCCTGGTGGTAGTCCTCGGCCTTGAAGTAATTTTTCAGCGGGGCGATTTCGGTAGTGATCGCGCCGCGTCCGGTTTGATTCAGCGCGGCCTGATAGACCTCGCGGGTCTTTTGCGCGACGGCAAGTTGTGCGTCGCTCGCGGTGTAGATCGCGCTGCGGTAATTGCTGCCGACGTCGTTGCCCTGGCGATCCCCCTGCGTCGGGTCGTGGCTTTCCCAGAAGCGCGCCAGCACCTGTTCGAGGCCGACCCGGGCGGGATCGAAGCTGACTTTCACCACCTCGGCGTGGTTGCGCTTGTTTGACCGGTCCGTGCGCAGCAGGCGTTCATGCTGGAGTACCGCATCGTAGTTCCCGGACACGTCGCCGTTGGCGTAGCCGCTCTCGACGTCAACGACGCCAGACAGCTCGCCCATCCGCTTTTCCGCACCCCAAAAGCAGCCCATGCCGAGTACGATGCTGTCAGTGGCTGCAACCTGTGTATTCAAGCTCAACAGTGCCAAGGCAAGAAAAATTCGCAAATATAAGCCCCCTCCGAAAAGTCATTTCTGTCGTAAATCATGCAATAGTATAATGACATAATAGTTAGCCCAAGTTGCCACCTAATGAAGATAGGAGTTACGCAGTTGAAAAGTAGGGTGGATTCAAGCTCGAAGTGCAACAGATGAATTAGGGGATGATAATTCATTATTGAATACAATTAAAAGGAGTTTTGAATCCGAGGCATTTTCGTGGCCAGTGATTTAAGAGTTCTTTGACCTTCTTGATGGATTGGTCAGAAATGAATTTAAGG
>CAUYTW010000006.1 GCA_963575715.1 Gammaproteobacteria bacterium
ACACCGGGTGTGGCTGCTCGTGTGACTGTTTCACTTTGTTTTTTTTTCTGTTTTTTTGTGTCTGTGTTGGTGGGTTTTTGTTTTTTTCTTTGTGTTTTTGTTATTCTTTTTTTTTCTGTTTGTGTGTGTGTGCTTCGGCGTTCGATGTGGCCTGGGTCGTCTCCCCGGGTAGTGCGCGCCCGCCCCCGGGCCCCCCCCGCCCGCCCCCACAGCCCGCCACCCAACACAGAACCCCGCCCGCTTTCCTCCCCGCCCGGCTAAAGCAGGGAGGCTTCTCGCCGGCATTTGGTGAAATGCGGCTTCAGAAACATAGGTGGCAACTTGGATTAATTTAATTTTGAGGAATTGGCAATATTATGTTGCAATCATTTCGGAATCTATCTGTCGCATTCAAGCTGAATCTTGTGCAGGGAATCCTCATGATGGTGGTGATCATCGCTGCGGCGGTGTTCACCACCCTCCAGCTTCACTTGCTTTTGGAAGAAAAAGGTGTTTTTGACCTGCGACAGATGAATCACCTTATCGTCGCCATGCTCAATGCCTACGACTACGCGCTACGTAGCGACATTGAACGCACGGGGATGTTTTTCACACAGGAATTTGGTCAAGATTTTGAACTTGTCACCCGCGATGATGGCACTCCGCAGCTAGTCCAGGGTGATGTTGTGAGCGAACGTCTGGACATCGTTGATGCCTTTACTGCGCGCAGTGGCGCGATTGCAACGATTTTTGTCAGGCAGGGTAACGATTTCTTGCGTACCGCGACCTCGGTGAAAAAGGAAAACGGCACCCGGGCAACGGGAACACTGCTCGGTGTCGATCATCCAGCCCACGATAATCTGATCGCGGGGAAGTCCTATACCGGCAAGGCCACACTGTTCGGCAGAGATCACATGACTCATTACCTGCCGGTGCGCGACACGGCGGGCAAAGTCATCGGCGCGTTCTTTGTCGGGTTCGACATGAGTGACAGCTTGAAGGCGCTTAAGCAAAACATCCTCACGATTAAAATTGGTGATACTGGTTACGTCTACGCGCTGGATGCCGGTCATGAAAAAGGTAACCTGATGATTCATCCATCTATGGAAGGAAAAAATATTCTTGCCGTCAAGGACAGCAACGGCGTCGAGTTCGTGCGTGCGATGATTGAAAAAAAAACCGGGGTCACATTTTACGACTGGCTGAATCCCGGCGAACGCGATTCGCGTGAAAAGGTCGTTGCCTACGAACATTACCCAGCATGGGATTGGATTATTGCCTCGGGCAGTTACCTGCACGAATTCAATGCGGCCTCCAACGTAGCGACATGGGATATCGTGATCATGGCGATCATCATCATCCTGACGGCCAGTATGAGTGGCTTTTGGCTCTCAAGGATTTGGGTCTCCCGGCCGCTTCAGGATGTAATGACAACGGTGGATCGTATCGCCGCAGGGCACCTTGACGGCACCAACCTCCAGGTGCGTAGTGGTGATGAAGTCGGACGCCTGACGCAGGCCATTGCGACCATGGCTGAGAATTTGAAAACAATGATTGGTAATGTTAGTCACGCTTCGGCAACGATGCTCGATCAATCGTTCGCGTTGGTGGCCTCAGCCGAGCAGGTAACGCGAAGTTCACACGCCCAGAGTGACGCTGCGATGGGCATGGCGGCTTCCATCGAAGAAATGAGTGTCAGCATCGACCAAGTTGAACAGCACGCACGCGATGCCCAGCGTATTTCCAGCGTATCGGGTGACACCGCGCGCCAAGGGGGCGCGGTAATTGAGCAGGCAGTGGCGGCAATGAATCAGATTGCCTCCAGCGTGCGTGAAACCTCGGCGACCGTTGGTGAACTTGGGAATCGCGCCCAGGAGATTTCGGCGGTTGTTCAGGTAATTCGTGAGATCGCCGATCAAACAAATTTGCTTGCTCTCAACGCCGCGATTGAAGCGGCGCGGGCTGGCGAACAGGGGCGCGGCTTCGCGGTCGTTGCCGATGAAGTCCGCAAGCTCGCCGAACGCACCGCCAAATCAACTCATTCTATTGGAGAGATGATTGGCGGCATCCAGAAGAGTGCCAATGTTGCAGTCACGCGCATGCAGGAAGGCGTGAGAGTGGTTGAACATGGCAGTGGCCTTGCCGACCGTGCAGGCGGGGCGATTAGCCAGATCGGCGCAGGCACGCGTGAGGTCATTGATGCGGTGAGCGGCATCACGCTTGCCATCAGCGAGCAGAGTATTGCGACCCAAACCATCGCACAGGGCGTCGAGAAGATTGCGCAAATGGCCGAAGCTAACCACTCGGTATCGCAAAGTACCGCACGTGCGGCGCAGGAGCTACGCGACATTGCCTCCAAACTGGATCAGGAACTTGGCTACTTTCATCTTTCCTGAGTGATGGATCTGTATCCAATGCAACACAAAAAAGTCAAGAACTCTTTGACTCGGCTAGATTAAGGGGTATGCACGCCGAGAATCCATAAATCACTCCACTGCTAAAGCCGTGGTGGCTCTAATAAAATCTACTAGCCTAAGCGACAAAATATCGTGGCTACGTTGCAACGAAGTACAAGATTCACCTACGAATGCTTCCTCAATTCGTAGTTCTGAAAGCGGCGGATGCAGACAAACTCGGTGATAGTACGAAAGGGTCTGCCGCCAGGTTCGCAAGAATCGAAGCTACGTTGCAATATTGGCGAGGAGAGCGAGCCGAAAGGCTCCGTAACCTGGACCGTAAGGGCTGACAGCCGGGAAAGACCGGCTTTTTTGACTGACGGTTTTTCCCGCTAAAACCGTCCCCTTTCCTCCCTGCCTGGCTACAAGCCAGGGGTATCTCGGGGACAATGATGAAAATCAGTATTCAGTGGTTACGTGAATGGGTTGATCCGCCGGTGGATACCGCTACTCTGGTGGCGCAACTCACCCTAGCTGGTTTAGAAATAGAAGCCCTGGATCCAGTTGCGGGCGTCTTTGATGGTGTGGTAGTGAGCCATGTTGTATCCGTAGCCCCACACCCTGGTGCTGACCGTTTGCGGGTATGCCAGGTGGATGTGGGCGAAAGCGAACCGTTGCAGATCGTGTGTGGTGCGACTAATGTCCGTGTAGGAATGCGCGCCCCCTGTGCTCGGATCGGTGCCAATCTACCGGATGGACTTCGTATCAAGCGTTCCAGGCTGCGCGGCGTGGAGTCGCTGGGCATGCTTTGCTCCGCCGTGGAATTGGGGCTTGCCACCATCTCCGAGGGACTGCTGGAACTGCCTGTTGACGCTCCTATTGGAATTGACCTTCGCACTTTTTTGGGCCTGGATGATATGACTATTGAGATCAATATCACCCCGAATCGTGGCGATTGTCTTTCGATCGCGGGCATTTCCCGTGAGTTAGGAGCGATTAACCGCCTTCCGGTGCGTGGCCCCATCCTAGATCCGGTACTTGCTACTCGCACGGATAGCTTTCCGGTCGAGGTACAAGCGCCTGCTGACTGCCCACAGTACGTGGGGCGCGTAATCCGTGGAGTGGACCGTACCCACCCTACTCCGCTATGGATGCGCGAGCGTCTGCGTCGTAGTGGCTTGCGTAGCCTGGGGCCAGTGGTCGATGTCACTAATTATGTGATGCTTGAACTCGGCCAACCGATGCACGCTTTTGATTTGGAAAAACTTGTGGGTGGCATCGTGGTGCGTCACGCGCAGCCCAATGAAGTCAT
Source organism: Gammaproteobacteria bacterium (assembly GCA_963575715.1). Taxonomy (NCBI): domain Bacteria; kingdom Pseudomonadati; phylum Pseudomonadota; class Gammaproteobacteria; species Gammaproteobacteria bacterium. Next base: position 3,688 of record CAUYTW010000006.1, read on the forward strand.
CACTTTGCTCGATGGCACGAAAATCACCCTGGATACCAATACTTTGGTCATTGCTGATCACTGCGAAGCACTCGCACTCGCTGGCATCATGGGTGGCGTGGGTAGTGGTATCCGCGAGGAGACGACCGATCTGTTTCTGGAGAGCGCTTTTTTCACGCCCGCCACCATCATTGGTCGACCACGTCAGTATAGCCTTCAGACAGACTCTTCCTATCGTTTTGAACGCGGGGTCGCTCCTGGTCGCCAACGTATCGCCATGGAGCGTGCGACAGCGCTACTGCTTGAGATTGTTGGTGGTGAGCCAGGTCCAGTAATCGAGGTCACTTCCTCCGAATACCTCCCCCTCCCCTCCGCGATCCTACTGCGTGCAACCCGTATCCAACGCCTGCTCGGCATCGAGATTGGAGCGGAAATGGTCGAGGATATCCTTGTGCGCCTCGGCATGAGCGTCGAGCGGATCTCGGAGGGTTGGCGAGTCATGCCACCTCACTTTCGTTTTGACGTAAGCCTGGAAGCTGACCTTATCGAGGAATTGGCGCGGATTCAAGGCTACGAGCATATCCCGCATACCCGTCCGGCGATGGTCGGCACCATTGGACCTTGCCCCGAGAACACCGTAGATTTTGCAAGTGCCGCTCGCTTCCTCGTAGCGCGCGATTATCAGGAAGTTATCACTTACAGTTTCGTTGATCCCAAGCTTCAGTCACTGCTCGATCCCCGGAATTCACCCTTGCCTTTGGCCAATCCGCTTTCCGCAGATCTTGCGGTGATGCGTACTAGCCTTTGGCCGGGTCTAGTTCAGGTTGCACGCTACAATCTTCACCGCCAACAAGAACGGATACGCCTGTTCGAGATTGGTCGTACCTTTGTCGCTAATGGTGACAGGTTGCACCAGACGATGCAGGTCAGCGGCCTCGCTCGCGGGCCGGCTTATCCCGAGCAGTGGGGTGAAGCACGACGCAATGTCGATTTTTTTGATGTTAAGGCGGATATTGAAGCGTTGATCTCTGATCAAATTGGTGCGACCGTGATGAACCTACACTACATGCCACAGGTTCATCCCGCCCTTCATCCAGGACAGAGCGCAGCTCTGATGCGTGACGAGCATCAGGTGGGGTGGCTAGGTATTCTTCATCCATCCTTGGAAGATCATCTTGATCTGGGAACTTCGCCGGTCGTGGTCTTCGCATTGGATTTGGAAATGTTGGGCGCTGGACTGGTGCCAGAATTTCAACCCTTATCGAGGTTTCCAGCCATTCGCCGTGACCTCGCTGTTTTGGTAGGACAGGAAATATCCATTGAGGCATTGTCTCGATGTGTACGGACTACAGCAGGAAGTTTGCTCCAGGGATTGGTGCCATTTGATGTTTATACAGGAAAAGGTATTGCTCCAGAGAAAAAAAGTGTCGCAATGGGCTTGACCTTGCAAGATCCAACGCGCACGCTAAAGGATTCTGAAATAGATGCCGTTATCGATTCCGTGGTGCGGAAATTAACAGCTGAGTTCGGCGCAACCTTGCGCGAATAAATCAATTCTAAAAATGAGGCGAGAACCAATTATGGCCCTAACAAAAGCGGACATGGCGGACAAACTGTTCGATGAACTCGAATTAAACAAACGCGATGCAAAAGACATCGTCGAGATGTTTTTTGAAGAAATTCGTAGTGCATTGGAAAGCGGACATCAGGTTAAACTTTCTGGTTTTGGTAACTTCGACCTGCGTGACAAGGGCCAACGACCAGGACGCAATCCAAAGACTGGCGAAGAAATTCCCATTACCGCGCGGCGTGTGGTTACCTTCCGACCTGGACAAAAACTCAAGGCACGAGTCGAAGCTTATGGTGTAAATCGATAGCGTCTAGCAATTTTCGGCAGATGGTATTGCATTACTGCTTCTTAAGTAATTTGTGCAAAATGACTAAACATTCAGTCAGTCAATTATCCCGCCCTAAAGGAAGGGGCTTGCGGCTGCACTCGGACGGTCCCTTGTCGTCATCGTGCGTCACGATAGACTAATTGACATTAGTCCTTGCAGCGATATTGATCGCCGCGTTTTTATCCGCATTCGCAACATGTCCACAGTAGACACATTGAAAACGGGATTGCGCGCTGCGCTATCCCTCCCCGGCATAAATGCCGGGGCTTCTCGCTCAATTCGGGTGATCAGCTATTGTCTGCATGGCTATTCATTGCCTTGCCAGGTAGTAATGATCAACTCATGAATGGCATCGGCGTCTCGCGTTTTGCGTAACCGTTGACGGAACTGAGGATCACTGAACATCCGTGCAAGACGAGAAATGATGAGTAGATATTCATTACTGGCCTGATCGGGCACAAGGAGGGCAAAAAATAAATCCACCTTCTCATTATCAATCGCCTCAAATGAAATGCCTTGAGCAAGCTGTAAAAATGCTCCAACAATTCGCTCACCTCCTTTTATCCGACTATGAGGTAGGGCAATACCATTACCTAGGCCAGTTCCTCCCAAGCATTCCCGCTCAAACAAGCCTTCAAGAATTTGGCATGAATCAAAGCCTTGATTATCCTTGGCCAACAATTCAGCGAGCAACTCCAGGACGCGTCGCTTGCTCGAGGCCCGCGCGCCCGTAACAATACGTTCCGGTTTCAAAAATTCAGTAATATCCATAATATTTTATGTATTATCAATGAGAATGCCCGGCGACGCGATCATAATAACGGGCACGATAAACTAGGCGAGGAATAGCGGGATCATCGGTGAAACCAGAGCGGTCATGAAGGACGTTGTTGCACACCAGTCCCTGTCCAGATATGAGGGTACCACGCAATACATAGGGATTTGTTGTAAGGATGCGAACCAGGGCGGCAATGGCTAACTTGGTATCACCAATTAGCGTGCCTGTAGATCGGCCCGTCAAAAGGACTGGCTCCTCACGCCAAATGATATTCCGTGACCGTGCCGTATAACGCAGGTGGAGGTGACCGTCGCGGGTTATCGAGAAAACTGGCCCTACTGCGGCGGAACGAAGTTCTTGCCCATCATGCACATGAGCGGGAATAGTCATGGCATCGGGAGCGGAAAGCGCGGCAATATAAGCTGGATCTTCGTCGCGCAACAATAGGTAGGCAAGTTCATGGTCGAGCAGGGTATTAGCACCGCCTTCAAAAGCGGGACGGACACAATGCAGTATCAAGCCATGAATTTGACGTTCGGGAGAGTTGTAATACCCATCGGTGTGCCAATGAAGGAGACGATTGGTATAGGGAATGAAATCAGCCCTGCGGTGGTCACCGGTGACGACGCGTAGAGCGGTGATGTCATCTTCGTCCGCTCCAGGGTTATGGTCCAGACGCCGCAGCCCGAGTTGCTCGCCAAGCAGACGCGGCACTGTACGGTCTTCTCCTAAGTCTGGACCAGCATAGATGGCTAGGTTGGCGCTCTGACAGCGTGCAAGGAGAGCTGCGCGTTCTGCCTTGCTCAACGCACGCGGGTCACGAACTTCAATGACGAGGTCAGCCAAGGCGCGGGGAGCACTGGCGAGTTTAGCCTCGCGCCAGCGTTGATAGGCGGAATCATCCATCAAATTGAATGGGCTAGCGGACATAAAAGTTTCCCCAGGTTCAGGGCGTTAGCGCATGCTAAAGTCCCGTAATACCTTCTCTGGTTCCATTTTGGATCACGGTGGAGTCCCAACTTTTCTGCCATCCCCGCTACGTAGTCAGGCATCTGCGTGGATTTTTATTTTTATGCCTCCGGCTGTTTTTGACCAGAATCCTCACTAATTCCACTTTTCCTCACGATCTGAGCGAGGGTAATACTACCTAAAAAATCAAAAATCTGGCGGCTTAAGTCATCCCATAGCAAGCGCGCCGGACCACCATCACCACGATGGGTATCAACACGTTGTTCTGGAACGGCGCGATCATCCACAGCAGTCACTATATCGGCCACTGTAATTTCGGTGGCATCGCGTCCTAAACGATAACCACCACCAGGACCACGAGCGCCCTGGATTAAACCAGCCTTGCGTAGATGCATGAAGAGCTGTTCCATGTAGGATTGGGATATACCCTGGTGGACCGAGATGCTTGCCAAAGTCACTGGACAACACGGATTTATCGCTAACTCCAACATCGCTTCAATGGCATACCGAGCCTTGCTAGACAATTTCATTGTACGCTCCTCAATTAACCAATTTATTTAATATTCACTAAGGGATACTTTCACATGGAACTTACTAGGAGTTACGCAGTTAAAAATAGTAAGTCATTCTGCGCGAAGCGAAGCATAGTCGTAGAATCCATCTACTATAAAAATTCTGTGTTCTGCAACTGCGCGCAGAATGACAGAAAAAATTCAATCCTTTATAGAGTTAAAAGCTCAACTGCGTAACTCCTAGTAGTTTGATTTTTCGTCTTCGTAGTTACCCGTACCGGGTCTGCATTTGAGCCAATACCATATAGAGAATAAACCATACATACAAGAGGTCAGCATCGGCAAAAAATGGTTTTAGTGATTTCCCTTTCATCATCAATGTCCCCGAGAAACCCCGCCCTTTAGGGCGGGAAGGAAAGGAGACGGTTTTACAACCGTCCGGTAAAAACGCCGGTCTTTCCCGGCTGTCAGCTCTTACGCGGCCCAAGTGACACACACCTTGCGGTGTGGCTCCCCTCGCCAATGTTGCAACGCAGCTTTATCCTGCGCGCAGTCGCAGGATTTGCAGCAGACCGTTTCGTCGTTACCCGTACCGTGTCTGCATCCGCCGCTTTCAGCAGCCCTGGAACTGAGGAAGCATCCCAGGGTGAGTCTGTTACTTCGTTGCAACGTAGTCCGATTTCTCGAACTAAAGCTCGTCAACCTCGGCCTTGTTTTCACAAGCCCCGCCCCTTAAGACGGGGTGATTGACATAAACTTACAGCTTTAATGGACGTTTTTACCGAACGGTTGTAAAACCGTCTCCTTTCCTCCCCGCCCTAAAGGGCGAGGTTTCTCGGAGACACTGATGAAGCAAGAACTCAGCACTAAAAGCTACATATTGGTAGATTTGGCTAGGTCTGAGAGAATGGTACTGCTCGGAAGCATTTTGGAGTCCATCCCTAATGTATAGTCGGTCAGCATCCTGCCTCCCTCCGACGCATAGCTGGTTTGGTTCACGATTCATCGGAGCCAGCATGCCTGCTGCGATATCACAACCGATGCTTGGGGGTTTCCGCCCTCCACGCGCATAACTTCTGAGCCTGCCGCCCGTAGCGATGTAATCATCGCAAATGCGTGGCGGATTTTACCTGCTCTTCCGGGTCTTCTTGACAAAACCGCATACCCTCACCCCAAAATCATGGTAGCGCGACGTCCTGTGAATCGCCAACACCACCAAACGGGGCGGACAACCAACCTCTGCCGCCGACTGCCCTGCTGCGCTTCGCACTGGATTACATCGTCGCGGTCGTTTAACTTGCTTCGATGAATAATACTCAGCCCCTTCATCCTTTTCTTCCTGATAAATCCAGAGTGCGTGTTTCCTTTGACCATGCCGCCACCCATTATGATGAAGTGGCAATCTTGCAGCGGGAAGTTGGAACACGCCTCCTGGAACGTCTTGATGAAGTGCGTCTGGAGCCAATGCGGATATTGGATGTAGGAGCTGGAACCGGTGTTGGAACCGTCGTCCTTGGCCAGCGCTACCCTCGTGCTTTGGTTGTAGCCATCGACATTGCTCCGACAATGTTGCGACAAACACGACGCCGGGTGTTAGGGTGGATGGTCGCTACCGTTACCGGGTGGAATTCCGAATCATGGTTTGCACGAGGGCTTACCTGGGCGCTAGGCCCACGTGGTGGACGGGGTTTTGTTCATGCCGATGCTGAGGTATTACCCTTCGCTTCGGAGTGTGTCGATCTGATTTATTCCAATCTCACCTTACAATGGTGCTTGGACCTGGATCGGACTTTCGCCGAACTACGGCGTGTTTTACGTCCTGAGGGATTGCTTGTCTTTACTACCTTTGGCCCAGATACCCTATGTGAATTGCGTGAATCTTGGCGGACTGTAGACAATTACAGCCATGTGAATGCCTTTATCGACATGCACGATATTGGTGATGCCCTAAATCGGGCTGGATTCGGCGGGATAGTAATGGATGTTGAACACGTTACTCTTACCTACCTTACCTTAAGCGAGTTGATGAGGGATCTAAAAAGTATTGGTGCCCATAATGTTACCCACGGTCGTCCTCGTGGTCTTATAGGACGAGAGCGATTTAAAAGACTTACCACAGCCTACGAAGTTTTCCGTCGTGATGGTCGTCTCCCCGCCACACACGAGGTGATCTACGGCCACGCTTGGTCCACCAGCGCGCAATCTCCCCGTCGGTTGGGTGAAGTTGCCATACCGTTATCATCTTTACGAAGCGAGCCAAGGAAAGCGAGCGACTCCGACGCTTCAAGCCATTGTTTAGCGCAGCGGCCAAGTAAATCTACGGATTAGATACCAACGGTATAGCGCTGATCTCGTTTGACAATGGACTGCTACCCCCCGCGTTGACGGCGGTCATCTTGAAAAAATACTGCCTGCCGTTGGTCAAGCCGGTGATCACTGTGCTGGTTCCGGTAACTCCGGCCTTGACCGGAGTTGAAGATTCACCGCCCACCGTGACTCCTTGATGGATTTTGTAGCTCGTAGCGCCCGCCACCGCCGACCATTTAAGCGTAACTTGCTTGTTGCCAGCAATGGCACTACTGATCGTGGGTGCCGCCGGCGTGACGACATAAGTCCAGGTAAATTGATTATTTCCTTCATTGGATTCAGCAGTGCCGCACGAACTGTCAATAAATGCACGTAACGTCCTTGAACCGCCATTTCTGGTGGTCAACGAGAGCGTAACCGTCACGCTTTCACCTGCATCCAGACTATTAATTTCTGCCCAGGCATCACCCTCGGCACCGCAGGTCTGGACCGCCGGTTGATTTGCCCAAATATTCAGGTAACGACCCATCCCCGCGACCGTACCCTGATTCTTGATGGTCACGGTAATCTTGAAAGATCCATTCGCCTTGGGACTGGTGGGACTCAAGACGAGAGCAGTGATCATGAAATCGGGCTTAGGCACCCTAGGCGTGGCGCTGACCTCATTCGATAACGCACTGGTGCCCGCTGCGTTGACGGCGGCCATTTTGAAGAAATATTTTTTACCATTGGTTAGGCCGGTAATCACCATGCTGGTTCCGGTAATGCCGCTCTTGATTGGGGTTGTGGATTCACCACCCGCCGTGGTGCCACGAAAAATTTTGTAACTAATGGCACCCGAGATCGCCGACCATTTCAGCGTGACTTGGGCATTGCCCGCGACGGCGCTCGTCAGAGTCGGTGCCTCGGGGAGAGACAGTGGCGTGGCGCTGACTTCATTCGATAACGCGCTGGTGCCCGCCGCGTTGACGGCGGCCATTTTGAAGAAATATTTTTTACCATTGGTTAGGTCGGTG
>CAUYTW010000007.1 GCA_963575715.1 Gammaproteobacteria bacterium
ACTTTGTGATGCGAATTTCAAAAAACTCGACTCCTTACGTCGAGTTCACGTTAATGTATTCATGGTTAGATCTCCTAGAGATTATAAATTAAGGGATACAACAGTTTATCATACTGCTTATGTAGAATTCACGTTAGTGATAATAGCTTTTCAATTTTTTCAAAAATTATTGCGGTTAACATCATGTTTTTATTATTAATTTTAGTGTTAACAGGCCATATATCTCTGATATTGCTTATGTCTATAAAATTTGACGAAGGTATTGATTATTAACCATGATTTCTTTTTATTCCCCATTGCACGCGATTCCATGCTCGCTCATGTAAAAAATATAGACTTACTTTTGTTATCACTTCAGTGATCGCGATAGAGACCGCGAGTGCAGGTTTTCCCGTAAGAAACCAGCTAATAAAAAAAGTATCAAGCGTTCCCGTAATTCGCCAGGTCGCCGCCTTCAAAAGGCTTCTTAAATTGGTTTCCATGAGTTATAAAAAATTTTTTTATCCAACAAAGAACACACGAAAAATATTATAAGACGACGTAAATGGCTAGCGATGCTTAATCTAGATAATCCAGCAAAATGAACAGAAAAATATTATCTCGTGGCTGGTATCGTATAAAGATAATGCACCACCTCCTCTGGTAAATCCAATCTTCGTAAATGGGCACGCTTGCATAAGGCGATTGCTTTATTCGGATCATTCAATACCTGAATACGGTAGATTGGTCTCCAACCAAGAGATTCACGCCGTCTGAAGGACATGAAATTTATTCACTCCAACCGTTCGTTCACCACAGGTAAGCATACAGTTCATGATCGCGACGTAACAGATCCACGACCTCATCGTTCAGATCGAGTAAATAATTTTCAAAGCTCATTCTTGCCCGCGCGCTGAATTGAATTTGAAATTGACATAGTTTGTCGGGAAATAATAGCGCGCCGACTCCAAAGCATGGCATAATGCATGCCGCTAAGAATGGTAGTTGCTAAAGTCAAGTAAATCAACAAATTGACTATTAAATTCTCAAAATATACCGTTCCGATTTCTGCGAAAATAATTACCGTCAAAACCAAAATAATCTGAACAAAGGTATTTATTTTACTAAGCATGACAGGGGCGAAGTCATAGTGTCCAATCCAAAAATGATAAATAATAGCTCCCATTACGATGAATACGTCTCGACCTAAGACAATCACTGTAAGCCAGAAGGGAATAAGTCCGATCCGTGTCAAAAAAATAAATGCACCGACCAATAACAGTTTATCGGCAAGTGGGTCAAGGATAGAACCCAAGCGACTAGTCCAACAATAATGCTTAGCAAGAAAACCGTCTAGTCCATCGGAAACTCCAGCGATAAAAAATAAGGTCAGCGCCATGGAATAATTTCTTTCCTGTAAGACGAATAAAAAAGGCGGCACTAATAAAATGCGCAGCAAGGTAATCAGATTTGGGATATTGCGAAGTATCACGGTGCCAGTAAAATCAGGTCAAAAAAGGAACTATCCAAGGAATAAACGAATGACCGAACCATAATGGTTAAACTTCAATCGTTTTTGATCTTCCGGTAATACAGCGTCGAATCTTCCCGTGTGGGACGATCTGTAGAGGACTCGGGTTCATCTATGAATAATACCCCCGTTCGGCTCAGAGCAGTGGCTAATACGGCTGAGTTTTCCTTCGGCTCAACGGCAAAGGTTAAACGTCCTTCTGGATCAAGATGAGAAGGCCAAATTCGCAGTACTTCGGGTAGATTCTCGATAAGGACGCGTAGTTGCGCGTAGTATTCCAAGGAGACTACTTCCGTTACAACGACACGAACTAGCGGATGCTGAACTAATGCCGCTCCGGTGGCGCTTGGTATCTTGATGGTCAGGCGTTCAGCGAGCTTGTCCACTCCCGCCATTAAAGCAGTGGCAGGTTCCGCTCCCGAAGTATTCCACTGCTCCTCTGTGTTGACCCGCAGTAAGGTCCAATGTACCGTCCAAATTTTACTTCCTTCCGCAGTTGTAGTTGAGCCAGACGGCTTTTGCGGTCTAGACGTAAGACTTCCTATCCATATTGCGTCTACGGGATAATCCCGTGATTCATCGCGGAGAGTAGCTATCAATTTTTTATTGTTTCCTGGCAAGGGGAGTTCAGCATTTTTCAGGAAATCCATGATCGGCCACACTAATGGTACGCCACGGCGTTGTGCTTGCTCCTGGAGAGGTACCTGGTAGGGAGAAGGTCCATTATTTCCAGCTATCCAGTTGCTTCCGTCCTGTTCTTGCAATGTCAGCCATACAAGGGTGGAAGGACGACGTTTTCCCCAGACAATTGCTTCGTGTTTACCCACCAGACGATTAATCGCCTCAGGCTCGAAATTGACAATAAAATATAAGCCATTGGTTGCTGGTTCATAGTGGTAACGGACTGCTAACTCTTCGGCACTGATCGACGGTAACTGAATTTTACGGCTACTCACACGGCTGATAACATCGGCTAGGGCTGAACGAAAAGCAGTCGTTCGTTCCTCTTCGCCCTGTCCGGTAACCGGGATGCTTGCCTGATAGAGATCATTGATCTCCTGAGCCGTCCGCGTTTTCTGTTCCCAGGCCAAGCCCAGAATGATTAGCAACCAATAATATCGTCGTTTTCCAGTCATCATGACGTGCAACGCTATGCGAGCCTTTCTAGCAAGTCAAGACCTTATTGAATATTCGATCAATATAAGGATTCAGAGTGAATTTGCGAGCGATCCATAAAGCGACTACCATATACTATATATTCTGAAATTTTGGAATTTGCCATTGAACTTTGACCAACCTACCAAGCCACTGACCTACCGTGCCGCCGGAGTCGATATTGATGCTGGTAACCGTCTAGTAGAACGGATTAAACCCCACGCCCAACGTACCACGCGGACTGAAGTTCTGGGAGGACTCGGTGGCTTTGGCGCGTTGTTCGAGCTTTCAAGGGGACGTTATCGAGAGCCAGTCCTGGTTTCTACCACCGATGGTGTAGGAACTAAGCTAAGATTGGCTATTGAACTCAATCGTCACGATCGAATTGGAATTGATCTAGTTGCAATGTGTGTCAATGATTTAATCGTTCAAGGCGCGGAGCCACTTTTTTTTCTCGATTATTACGCAACTGGCCGGCTGGATGTGGAAATAGCGACATCGGTCATTGCTGGTATCGCCGATGGCTGCCACCAGTCAGGGGCGGCCCTTGTCGGCGGGGAGACTGCCGAAATGCCCGGCATGTACAGTTTTGGTGATTATGATTTGGCGGGATTCGCGGTTGGTGTCGTAGAAAAATCACTGATCGTGGATGGTCGCCGTGTTCGTTCAGGAGATGTAATCCTGGGTATTGCTTCCTCTGGACTACATTCCAATGGTTATTCATTGGTAAGGCGTATCATCGCAATTCGTGGCATTGACTTGGCTAGCGACTTCCACGGTCAGTCCCTGGGAGAAGTTTTACTGACTCCGACGCGGATCTATGTAAAATCGTTGCTCACCCTTCTATCGACAGTGGAAATTCATGCCATGGCGCATATTACCGGAGGTGGACTCGTTGAAAACCCTCCTCGGGTATTGCCTACTGGCACACGGGCAGTTATCGATACTGCCGCTTGGCCGCATGCACCGATTTTTGATTGGATCCAGGAACAAGGTCTACTGAACGCGACAGAAATGCACCGTACTTTCAATTGTGGTATCGGCATGGTGGTATGCGTCCCTGCGGATCAACACAACATCGCGCTAGCGGAACTAGCCAAAGCCGGCGAAACTGCCTGGGTCATTGGCCAGGTAGAAGCCGCTCCCGGTACCGCTCCAACCGTTATTTTGCTACCCCGCTAATGAACAAACCTGCCGATATACCTTCTTCTTTACTGCCACTCGTGGTACTGGCCTCTGGTAACGGTAGCAACCTTCAGGCATTGTTGGATGCTTGCGCCGCTGGCCACTTACCTGCGGAAGTACGTGCGGTAGTGAGCAACGAACCTACAGCCCATGCCCTGACCCGTGCCAAGCGTGCGGGCGTGGCGACAGAGGTACTGTCTCATCACGACTTTATTGGTAGTCGTAGCGATTATGACGCCGAGTTGGCGGAACGAGTAGATGCTTATCAGCCAGGCCTGATAGTGCTGGCCGGCTTCATGCGTATCCTTACTATCCCGTTCCTGGCCCGCTTTCGAGGCAGAATGCTTAATATTCATCCCGCCCTATTGCCGGCTTTTCGTGGTTTGCACACTCACGCCCGTGCCTTGGCATCGGGAGTAAAGGAGCATGGCGCAACGGTTCACTTCGTTACCGAGGAGTTGGATGGAGGTCCAATTGTGATCCAATCTCGTGTACCAATATTGCCTGACGATACCGAGGAGATTTTAGCAGCCCGAGTTCTGACCAAGGAACACCTGATTTATCCTCTTGCGGTGTCGTGGTTTGCCCAAGGCCGACTCCGTCTTAGCGAGGATGGTCGAGTTTTGTTTGATGGCCAACCAACCCCTCCCCAGGGATACGGTCTCTAAAGGATACGTTTAGCAATGGTTTACCATCATCGCGGTTGTTTGTCATCCATGGCGTGCTTCGATATAGACGAGGCTAAATTTAGGTAAAATTATAGAAGTGGCTGGTAAGGAATGAGTTTTTTGAACTTTATAGAGTGGGATCCGTAGTTACGAGGTTTTTGTCACAACGCTCATGATGGAATTCTGCTTTAGGGCCATAGGTAGCAACTTAGGTTTAGAGACTGTACAAAAATTACCACCTTGCGAATCAGCATCCTACTCGTATGAATACAGATGAGAAACGATAACGAAGACTTAATCTTGTAATTGTACTTTACAATTCCTTGCCCCCTTGGGGGCGCATACTTTTGCCGTTGACTTTTGGTTTAGATACCCCGCAGCTTGCTGCGGGGTAGTTCATTTTAATCAACCGGCTAGTTTTTATACAGCCTCTTAGGTTAAAATTAAGACTTGCTTCCCAACTCTTGACTAGACATTCAGAATTCAGCGATACTGTTATTTTAATGGTTAATGTAAATTACCTCCTAAATTATAGTCATTTAATTAAAGTCAATCATCTCGCCCGAAATGATAAGTGCTTGTGAAAAAAGCTTAAGAGGCTGTATAAAAACTAGCCGGTTGATTATTAAAATGTTATGAGACCTGGGAATCGGTTATAGCTGATCAGCTTTGGAAAAGCTTTTCGAAGAAGCATTCTGGCTATCACCACCGTAGCTTTGATGCCCAGGTCAGTGAAATCTATGCCCGAATTGCGGTCATGAACAACATGACCTACCTGGGCACGCCCATTTCTGTACGGGTTGGATTAGCTACGTCCTAATTTTGGAGAAATAGGGAATTATCGCACTATATTAGTGCCAAATTTATCCATACACCAACGCCTTGCTAATGAAGTAAAAAAGCAAATACAGATCCAGTACGGGTAACTACGAAACAATTTGTCACAATACGTTGAGTTGTAATTTTAGTGATGACAGTTACAAACTGAAGAGTTATTTTTCTTATTATAATAAATAATCTATAATAAAATTATTAAAGTTTTTATTTTTCAATTGAAACTTTAATCTGTCGAAGGCAAATCATAATATAAATTTAAGTTTATTTTGTTGTTATTTTTTCGTGAAAACTTAAAAAGTCTAAGGTATTAATTATATATTAATCCTGTTATACTGGTATGGTTGACATCCTAAAGTATGACTCTTAATAAGGCTATTGTTCCTGGAAAAATTTTTTATGTTATTGTTCCGATTTTTCATAAAAAATCTAATTTTATCAGTAACTATTCTTTTGGGTATTAGCACGGAATACTCTGTTGCTGCTGATGTATCCAAAGAAGTGTCTGTCTCCACCACCACGAAGGAAAGTTTTAATTTTCGCTCTATGACTGATGATGAAAAAAATTCAGCGATGTGCGTGTTTGGTGCAACCACAGGAATGACAGCTTCATATATTGCTGGACCAAGCGAAGTAATTATGTTGGTGGTGGGTGGATTGGTGGTACCATCTTCGTCGTCTATTTTGTTTTGGGGATTGTTTGGAACAATAGCAGCAGCAGGTTGCACTATTGGTGGATTAGCAACACCGGCAACCTCTTGGTTATATAACCGCTATTTCTCTGGTAATTAATCAGGAGAAATAATGAAATCTTTATTTTTGCGTATTTTGGTTATGTTGATGGTGTTGTTATTTAATCTTGCTCCTAGAGCGTGGGCTGAGTCTAGTGATCAAAATATTGAATTATCAGATGATGCCAAAGGGGGAATTGGTTGTGCGCTCCTTACAGGAGTTACTTTGCTTGGATCGCTTGCATCTGGTCCAGGTGAGCTTATTATGATTGCGGGAGGTGGGTCCTTATCGCCATCCGCTACAGCACCTTTAATGGTAAGTTTGACTGCTACTGTCTTTGTGGCTGCGTGTGGTATTGGGATGGCTGCCACACCGGCGGTGTTATGGTTTTCAGAACAAATTGGTATTCTTTTTGATGGACTATTGAGATATCGTGAGACGGCAACGATTGATTCTCAACATCGTTCAGTACCGATATTAACTTCAATCAACAAGCTGTCTCAGCGTGTTGACGCAGATAATTATGTTGCTCAACCATCTCACTAGTTTCAATCCATAATTTATGTTTTAATTTTTCGCAGAAGTCCAGCGGTGTTGTTTGGTGGCAAGCTAAAATTTTATCGTAATTTATGTTTTAGTTGGATATTAACTAACTTTCTGGAGATTCTACTCGTGCCAAGCCGTCTCGTAAAGAAGACTAGCTTGATTATGTTGTTTATATTAGGAGCCATGATTTCTGGCCAAAGTGTCATGGGGGCGGATGCTCTACAATCAGATAATTCCCTTTTGTTTGCACCTATTCCCCCTGTATTGAATGTAATAGATAATGATTCTGCTAAGTTATTTACACCTATGTCTGACGGGGCGATGCAAGGGATGGGTTGTTTTTTGGCAACCACAGCCGGTTTAGCTACGGCGTACGTCATGGGTCCGACAGAACTTATGATGTTGGTTACGGGGGCTGTGATTGTTCCCTCAAAATCATCGTTATTGTTTATTGCATTAGGAGGCATTTTAGGAGCAGGAACCTGTAGCTTGGGTGCTTCTCTTGCGCCGAGTGTTTTATGGGCAAACGAAAATTTTAAAGGGATTTCTGAAAGAATTCATGAAGGGATAAAAACTACATTTAAACCGAAAATAGAACACGGAAAAACTGATACTAATTATATTACTTCAGAAATACGCCCGATGAATAAAGGAGAAATTCAAGGTGCGGGATGTTTGCTTGGATTTTTGGGAATAGGAGCAGTTGCTCTAGCAACTGCTCCCACTGAAGCAGTTATGCTCGCAGCAGGCGGGGTTGGTGTGCCTTCTAGTACGTCATTATTAATGATGGGTATGTTGGGAACATTACTTCCAGCGGGTTGTAGCTTAGGATCTGCATTTTCTTTACCTGTAGTAGAGCTTTATCAAAATTTTGATAAAGCAGTGATTGGGCAGAAATTTGCTTCATTGAAGAGAGCATTGCATGAAGATGTAGAGAAATTAAAGTCTGCAAATCAAAATTCTTTTATCAAACCAGAAATTGGTACGGCGATGCGGGTTGTACAAAAAGAAATTGAATAAATCTTAATTTATCAGCTTAAGTCCGAGAAATCGAACTATGTTGCGACATGGTTAAAACCATGGAGATTTCGGTGCCGAATTTTGATGAGGAAATATCAGTGACGGCTCGACAGTTAATTCGAAAATTGATTATCACAGTTTTTTGTGGATGTTTGTTGGTAGGATCCACTTTCGCGGATACCGATGGAAAAGTAGTGAAAGATCTTTCAGAGGATGAAATATCAAGTTTTGGTTGTCTTTTTGGTGGTATCGGATTATTCACAGCAGGTTATGTGGCAGGACCGAGTGAAGCTATCATGTTATGGGGAGGTGGATTATTGGTTCCTTCGGGTAATTCAGTACTTGCCATTTCAATGTTGGGTGCGCTGGGAGCAGCTGGTTGCTCTATTGGCGCTAGCCTTGCTCCAACAATTTCTTGGTTGTTCGAGCAAGTAGATCGATTCTTTTTATATGCTTCATCAAGTATTAATTGAATGTTACAAAGACACATAACTATTATTATTAATAATAGGCTTTAGAGAAATATAATAATCCTATGTATGTAAATTTTGGATTTTTGGAGACCTTAATGAAAAAAATTATAGTAATTATATCTCTGTCGTTAATTCCGTTGATGGTGCCAGCTGAGAACGTCAACATTACATCAACCACTGTTACGCCTTCCACTACTGTGTCGGTGACCGACGAATCTAATGGTTCATGGCGGACTTTAATTACTGGTTTTGGTGTCGTGAGTGGTGTAATTATTGCTGATTTATTTATGGGTGGATCATTGACATATTCATTGTTCGGATGGGTTCCAACGGTTACTGCCGGACCAGTGGCTTATTCACCCGAAGTATTGAGCGCGCGTGCTGCGGGCGCAGTATTAGGAGAAATGATTACACCAGCTACCAACCTCCGTGATGTTGCAGCGCGGCGCGATATGTTTTACGCATTAATGTTAGGAATAGGCGGAACCATCGGTGCTGTGGTAACGTATGGATTAACAGAAAATGCAGGTGATATTGATATTGATTCAAATCGTATTAAAACTACGCGGTAATTTATTTTAATTTTTTAATCATTGTACATCATAAACAGTAATCCCTGTGCTGATACTCTTTATGAGTATCCGTAGAGGGATTTATTTATTGTTATTATATTTTAATTCAAATTTAATTTAGTTTAGTTAGGCGTCTATAAAAACGATAGGATTTATTTATGTTGCGGAGCATGACTGCCTTTGGACGTCAGGTAGTGTTAAGAAAAGGAGGAGAGTTAGTCTGGGAATTACGTTGCGTTAACCAACGATTTTTAGAGCAAATCATTCGTTTGCCAGAAGACTTGCGTATTCTGGAACCACAAGTACGTGAACGAATTACAGCCCGATTACGCCGGGGTAAAATCGAGTGTATGTTGCGTTGGCAACCGACAGAAGGGTATGCTGAACTTATTCTTAATCATTCTTTAGTTGAACAAATTGCTCAACTTATTAAACAAGTAGATACATTATTCTCCAACACTACTTCAGTGTCTTCACTGGAAGTATTGCGATGGGTGGGTGTAATTCAAACTCAGGAAATTGATTTAGTATCTGTTCAACAAGATGCGATGGTAGCATTGGAATTAGTATTGAGTGATGTACTGGAAAATCGAGAACGTGAAGGTGCGCGCATTACGATCTTAATTAGAGATCGTCTCGCTACGATGGAGGGAGTGCTGAGGCGAATAAGAATACGTCTGCCGGAGGTTCTAGTTCGACAACGAGAACGGTTAAATTCTCGATTGACGGAAGTCCAGGCTGCTCTCGGCCCGGAACGGCTGGAACAAGAAATGTTGCTTTTTGTCCAGCGTATCGATGTCGAGGAAGAGATTGATCGTCTTGATAGCCATATTGAAGAAGTACGCCGAATTATCGCTGAAGAAGAAAACGCAGGACGACGCCTGGATTTTTTGATGCAGGAACTCAATCGAGAAGCTAATACGCTTGGTTCTAAATCAGTTGACATGGAAATTACCCGATCTGCTGTTGATCTCAAAGTTCTTATTGAACAAATGCGTGAGCAAATTCAGAATATTGAATAATCTGAAATGAACGTCTCCGCCGCAAGTGGCGAGGTATTACTTCGCTACGTTCGCATCTTCACTACTCGACTTTGCTCAATAGCACCCTTCGGATGCTATATTTTTCAGGCACTGCAAGCAGTGGTGAATTAACTCTCAGAGATTAAAAAAAGTAACATAAAAATCATAAACAACAAAGAAATTCTTATTACTTCGGGAGCAAGCATGAACCGTATGATTGGCCGCGGTGCGCTGCAGCAATATCAACAAATAGGCGTCCAAAGTTCCATTATGGATGCTACTCCTCACAGACTCGTACAAATGCTTTTTGAAGGAGCGCTGGATCGTATCGCTAAAGCTAAGGGAGCTGTTATTCGTGGTGAAATATTGGATAAATGTCGATACATTGACGCTGCTATGTCCATTGTCGATAGTCTTTCTGGCAGTTTGAATCTAGATGCAGGTGGTGAGGTCGCAAATAATTTAGCTGCTCTTTATGATTATATAGGTCGACGCTTATTTCAGGCTAATGTAGAAAATTCAGCATTGATACTTGATGAGGTATCTAACCTTTTGTCTCAAATTAAAGAAGGGTGGGACGGTATAGAATATCGAGAATACTCCTAATTCATTTTTTCAGATCCCATATTTAGATAATCTGGGTTGCCACTTATTAGTGACTACTAAGTTTCTATTCCAATATTCATGGTGGAATATCATATCATGGTAATTTGGGTTTAGATAAAAAATCGTTAGTTTTGTATGAGAAATAATGACCGATCGCGAACAAAACAATCATCAGTCTGTACAAACATCGCGGTATGATGATTGGAAGCAAGTGCTCCAATTCACTGAACAAATGTTTCAGGCAGCTCAAAAAGAAGAATGGGATAAATTGGAGAAGATTGAGGAAGAACGTCATAAATTACTTTATATTTATTTTTCATCTATGCCTGATGTTCTAACAGAGCAAATACTTATAAAACAAATCATTCAGCAAATGATTGCTCTAGATAGACAGGTGATTATATTATGCCAAAACGGACAACAGGTATTGGCTAATAAAATTCAATCATTACGGATTGGTAATCGTGCGATACAGGCTTATGGTTCCTAAAAATATCCAATATTCTTTTTAATTAGGGCGTGTTCACAGTAAAGGAAGTTGAAAAATGATTTGCTTTATGCTAAGCGGAACTCACAGGAGCACAAAGATAAGTGCATGCCAGATCAAAGAAAGCACGGAACCTGTTGACAAGCTTGTCATAGTGGGTGACGATACGGCGGAATTGTTTGAATCGATTGGAGAATCGTTCAACTATTCTCTACGCGGGAACAAATTTCACTTTTTTAAAGGTCTGAAAGTTTTAGGAGTTACGCAGTTGGAAGAGCTGGTAATACGTAAAGAGGGTTCGCCAAAT
>CAUYTW010000008.1 GCA_963575715.1 Gammaproteobacteria bacterium
AGATCGGGAGCGCGTTTCCCGTCATCAAACCTTGCTGTCCAGTCTGGCGCGCCTAGATTCCATCAGTTGGCTTCCCGATGAAAGCAAGGCACCGCCATCGGCCACCGCTTTAGTGGGAGAGCTGAATCTTTTTATTCCGATGGAAGGTCTTATCGACGCCGCTGCTGAAATAAAACGCCTTGACAAAGAAATGGATCGGCTGCGTAAAGATTTGGAGCGTACCCAAGGAAAACTAACTAATCCAAATTTTGTCGATCGCGCACCAGCGGAGATCGTCAAAAAAGAGCAGGAACGCTTAAATCAGATGATCGGTGCCTTGGAAAAATTAACAGCGCAACGTGAACGGGTGGAATGGATTTCAGTATCGGTAAACGAAAAATTTTTATGAACGAAAAAGCATTAATCCAGCCTTGGTATCAATGGGAAGGGAAGGATCTGCTGCTAGTAATCCAAGTTCAACCGCGCGCACGTCAAGATGAAATCGTTGGATTCCACGGTAATTCTCTCAAGATTCGCCTGACAGCCGCGCCAATTGATGGTCAGGCAAATCAACATTTATTGCGTTTTTTAGCGGATATCTTCAAAGTTCCAAAAACACATATAACCTTGGTGAGTGGAGCTGCTGGACGGATGAAACGAATACGAATAACCGCGCCTAGGTTAGTACCGGAACAGCTACGCAATTTTGGTTTATATTGAA
Organism: Gammaproteobacteria bacterium; assembly: GCA_963575715.1. Lineage (NCBI taxonomy): Bacteria > Pseudomonadati > Pseudomonadota > Gammaproteobacteria > Gammaproteobacteria bacterium. Next base: position 701 of record CAUYTW010000008.1, read on the forward strand.
TTCGTTGTTGCGCAGGTTCCAATAAAACTTAAGAGTTACGCAGTTGAATTTGTAACTCTATACAGGATTGAATTCTTTTCTGTCATTCTGCGCGGAGGTCGCGTTAGCGACCGTGTCATTCTGCGCGCAGTCGCAGAACGCAGAATCTATGTAGATGGATTCTGTGACTCTGCTTCGCGCAGAATGACTTCCTATTTTTCAACTGCGTAACTCCTAAAAACGCCAGATAAGAAACGCGAAATTCCATCGCTATCAAGACCATATTCAGCGAGTAATTCGGCGCGACTGCCTTGGCCAGTAAAGCGGTCGGGTAGACCCAGATGGATTAGCCGTGGGTTGAGTCCCATTGCGGCCAAGCATTCACTAACCCCAGCGCCAGCACCTCCGGCAACGGCGTTCTCCTCAATGGTCACCAATAATTCGTGGCTACACACTAATTCAGTCAGGAGTTCTGTGTCGAGGGGCTTGACGAAACGCATATTGACGACCGTTGCGTCGAACGGCTCGGCAGCTACTAGTGCGGGTGCAACCATACTGCCGAAGGCAAGTAAAGCAACATACCGGCCTTTGCGACGAATTTGGGCGCGACCCAGCGGCAGGGTTGTCATGGTGTGTTGCGTCAACACGCCAGGTCCCGTGCCACGGGGGTAACGTACCGCTGCCGGAGCACCGAGCATGAAACCCGTATAAAGCATCTGGCGACATTCATCTTCGTCGGCGGGAGCCATGACCACCAGGCCAGGAATGCAACGCAGGAACGAAAGATCAAAGGCACCCGCGTGGGTGGGACCATCAGGACCAACAATGCCAGCGCGATCAATGGCAAGCAGCACCGGCAAATTTTGCAGTGCGACATCATGAATCAATTGATCGTAAGCACGTTGTAGGAAGGTGGAATAAACAGCAACCACCGGGCGCAGTCCGTCGCAGGCAAGCCCAGCAGCGAAAGTCAGTGCGTGTTGCTCCGCGATTCCAACATCAAAATAGCGATTCGGATAACGTTCGGAAAAGCGTACCAACCCCGAACCTTCTCGCATCGCGGGAGTGATGCCCACCAAGCGTTCGTCCAGGGCAGCCATGTCGCATAACCAGTCGCTGAAAATCTGGGTGTAGGTCGGGCCGGCATCCCTGGCCGGCAGCAATTCTCCAGTATCGGGATCGAAAGCGCCAACACCATGATAGGCGCAGGGATTATCCTCGGCGGGGAGATAACCCTTACCCTTGGTGGTAACCACATGCAGCAGTCGCGGTCCTTTGAGCGCGCGCAGGTTGCGCAGCGTCCGCACCAGAATCGAAAGGTCGTGGCCGTCAATCGGGCCGATGTAGTTGAAGCCCAGTTCCTCGAACAAAGTCCCAGGAACCAACATCCCCTTGATATGCTCCTCGGCGCGGCGTGCGAATTCCCAGACCGGAGTGCGAATATGGGAGAGAACACGCTTGCTACCCTCGCGCATCGTTGCGTAGACACGCCCGGACAGAATTCGGGCCAGATAGTTGGAAAGCGCCCCAACGTTGGGGGAAATCGACATCTTGTTGTCGTTGAGCACCACCAACAAGTCGGCATTGAGGTCGCCGGCGTGATTCAATGCCTCGAACGCCATCCCCGCGCCCATGGCACCATCGCCGATAATTGCTACTACCTGACGTTGAATATTCAATGCAGCCTTTGCCACCGTCATGCCCAAGGCAGCACTAATCGAAGTGCTGGAATGGCCAACGCCAAAAGTGTCGTATGGACTTTCGTCACGCCTGGGAAAGCCCGCGATTCCACCCTTGCGGCGTAAGGTTTCCATGGCCGGGCGTCGTCCAGTGAGGATTTTGTGGATATATGCCTGGTGGCCCACATCCCATACCAAAAAATCATCTGGCGTATGAAAGACGTAATGCAGGGCAATGGTCAGTTCCACCGTTCCCAAACTCGCGGCGAGGTGACCACCCGTTCGTCCCACGGACTGAATTAAAAATTGCCGCAATTCCGCCGCCAAGGCGGGAAGATCCGTTTCCGGCAGCAGGCGGAGATGAGTAGGGGACAGTATGCGGTCAAGCAGGGGAGTCAGATTATCCTCGGCCATGGGGTCACGGAAATTGAACAAAATTTGGATTCGAGATTGACATGCCCGCGAATAAATTCATTAAAGTTCTTTAGGCTGGTTTGAGATCTCCCCCTTCAGGGGATTAGACAACGATGCGTAAGCATCGTTATCCTTTTTGGTAACCTCCTCATTTATGCGGAGGCAATCCACCGACCTCTATCTGTCGATGGCTTTGTCATTCGGCAGATGAGGTCAGATGCGGATTGAAACAATAATACGCGCCAACTGTGACTAATCGCAATTTTCCATCACCAGTTATTAGGCAGGTGTTCTTTGATGATGATACATTTGCCTTCTATCTCGATATACCCTCCTTGTTTCAAGTCCTTCAAAATTCTACTAACCATTTCGCGCGAAGCGCCCACTGTGCTGGCAATTTCCTGATGGGTAATGCGTTCAATGACATGCTGATTATCAATTAACATGGCCCGTTGCAGGAGCACCCGCGCGATGCGTCCATACACATCTAGCAGGGCAAGACTGGAAATGTCCTCGTCAAGGCGACGGATGCGCTTGACCAAAGTCTGAATCAGATTCATCAAAACTTCGGGACGGTTGGAAACCCAATGCAGGAAATTTTCACGGGTGATAACCCACAAGCGACAAGCCTCAAGGGTCATGACCGACGCCGAGCGACGGCCTTTGTCAAGCAGTGCCAGTTCGCCAAAATAGTCTTTTTCCTTGAGTGTCCCCAGGATAAACTCCCGCCCTTCCTCATCGCTAACATAAATTTTCACGCTGCCGGTTTCGATGATGTAAAGAGAGTCAGTTTCATCCCCCTGACTAAGCACCACCGTATTTTTTGGGTAGCTTCTGGACGTAGTGTGAACCCGTAGGGTAGCAAAATCATCCACACTCAATCCGGCGAACAACGAGACTTTGTCAAACATTGGAACCTCTTCTTCAATATAGCCCACGCAAAGTAATATTAGCCGACTTTACCTTGACCTTCCAGAATCGAACATTTTCATCAGGCGAAATTTATGCAATCCATCACTGGTTATTTTAACGGCTTGACGGTATTCAGGCGTATGTTGGGTTTTACCGCCATTGCCGTTTTATCCATTCTGATCATTGGTCTGTCGATGTTTCTACAACTGGAAAAAATGCGAAAAATTAATGAAAATTTTCATTTTAACGCATATATTCCAAACGACTCGATCAAGGAGATGAAATATAAGGTGTTTTACGTGCGCCGTGTCCTGCGTGACGCTAATCAGGAACAAAACAAAGCACTGCGGGAAAATATTCTTCAACAACTGGCAATACACGATGGCGATTTTTTTAATGATATAAGAAAATTGCAAAGCTCCTCCCTGAGCGATTCCCAGCTTTTGATGGATATTGATATTCTATATCGAAAACTTGTTTTTTATCGCAGCGGGGTCATTGATAAAATCCGAACTGGAAACCAAAATGAAGTATGGGAAATGACCGCAGACGACTATGCCAGTAATCCAAGTGCATTGTTGTTATCCAATCTGGATCGACTTAGTACGATCATATCCAAAAACGCCATTGCGTTGGAAAAAGCATCGAGATCGCTTTACAAAGATGAACAACTGATTTTTATAATCATCATTACGACTTTTTTATTGCTAATTATAGTCGGCGCCGCACTTTTTACCAAATCAATCACGCAGCCATTGAGGGATTTACGCGACCATATCATAAAATTGTCCCAAGGCCAGCTTGACGTGGTGATTCCCTATCAAAACCAACGCAACGAGATTGGTGAAATAGCAAGAAGAGTAACCGTGTTGCAGGAGTTTTATCAAAAACTGGAAGAGCAACGCTGGATAAAGTCAAATATAGCTATTCTCTCGGCACTGTGTCAACGCGCCAGGACAACCGCTGAATTAGGAAAAGAACTGCTGTCGAATATTTCTCCGTTATTGGGTGCGGGGCAGGGCCTATTTTTCATCGTGAACAAAAATCCGCGCACCCCGGTAAAAATTGCCAGCTATGGAGATGCCGATCAGACCACATCACCAAATGTTGCTGGCGCGCGACTGGTAACGCAGTGCATCCTGGATAAAAAACCATTGTCCATTACTGCACCGATTCCCGAGGATTATTTTCGTATTGGCTCTGGATTGGGTGAATCCACGCCAAAAGCAATCCAAATATATCCAGTGATGATTGCCGATCAGGTATTGGGCGTAATCGAACTGGCTACATTTCATACGTTTAATAATAATCAGTTGGCATTGCTTGACGCCTTGATACCGATAGTCGCCATGAGTCTGGAAATCATCAATCATGATGAACAGAACAAAATCTTACTCAAAACCACCCAGATACAAACTATCGAATTAGTGCGGTTTCGGCGTTATATTGAAAAAAGCCGGGATGGCATCTATGTCGCTGAAGCGCAAACCGGGCGGATTGTCGATGCCACCCCATCTGCCTGGTTATCCCTGGGATATAGTCGTGACGAATTGCTGCAAAAGTATGTCTGGGATGTCGAAGCCATGTTGCCTTCCCTAGAGGAATGGCGGCTGCATGTCGCTACTTTACGTCAATGCGGTGAAATCACTAATCAGGGGCTATTCATGCGCAAGGATGGCAGCCGATTCCCGACCGAGGTAAAAATTGGATTAATCGTCGATTCTGGCACGGAATATATCATCGGTACTGCCCGCGATATGACCGAACGCAAGCAGGCCGAAATAGCGTTGGCCGCGCTGGAAGAACGGAGTCGCCTGATTTTATCCTCGGTCGAGGATGGCATCATTGGCATTGACAACAAAAATAACACCGTCTTTATCAATCCCGCAGCAAGCTCATTGCTCGGTTATACCGACGAAGAATTGCTCAATCATCCACTGCATGCAATGGTGCATTACGCCAACCTGAATGGCAGCGAACATGCGATTGAAACTTGTCATGTATATCAAACCGGACAGGATGGAATTCCACGCAAAGTCAAGAATGACATTTTATGGAAAAAGGACGGCACGCCAATACCGGTTGAATATGCGACAACCCCGATGTACAAGGCTAATGAACTAATGGGATCGGTTATGGTCTTCAGGGACATCAGCCAACGCCAGCAGGCTGAAGCTGAACTTGCCGCACTGGAAGAATACAGCCGCTTGATTTTATCTTCGGTAAGGGAAGGCATCATTTACATGGATACCGATGGACAAATAACTTTTGCCAATCCTGCGGCACTTGCGCTGCTTAGTTATACGTCCGAAGAATTGATTCATCAACCCATGCACGCTAAATTACATCACACGTATTTGGACGGCAGCGAATTTCCAATCGAACAATGCCCAATGCTCCAGACAACGCAGGATGGCCAGCCGCGTACCGTGGATAGCGAGGTATTGTGGGATAAAAATGGTCAATCAATTCCGGTTGAATATATCACTACCCCAGTTTATGGAGAAGAAAAAATTATCGGCGTAGTCATGGTGTTCCGCGACATTACCGAGCGGAAACGGGCAGAAGCGGCGATTCGGGATGCCCATGAACAACAGCAGGCCATTTTTGAATCCGCGACTATCGGGATTTCCTTCATCAAGGATCGTATCTTTCAAAAATGTAATCGCAAGTGCTGCGAACTATTTGGATACGATCAAAATGAATTGATTGGTCGGACGACACGCTGTTTATACCCCGACGAACAAAGCAACCGTGAGGTCGACTTGGCTTACGCTGAATTGAATAACGGTGGTATCTATCAGCGGATACAGCAAATCCTGCGTAAGGACGGATCGACTTTCTGGTGTCACATGAGCGGCAGTGCCATTGCTGTCGGCGATCCATCGCGTGGCTCGGTATGGACATTCTCCGATGTGACCAAGGAACGCGAAGCGGTAGAATCATTACGGCAAGCCAAGGAAATTGCCGAATCCGCAACCAAGATGAAATCCGATTTTCTCGCCAATATGAGTCACGAAATTCGCACACCGATGAATGCCATCATCGGGTTATCTCATCTACTATTAAAAACTGAGCTTACTCCGCGCCAACAGGGCTACCTAAAGAAAATTCAGGGATCTAGTCAGCATCTGCTGGGAATTCTTAACGACATTCTCGATCTATCCAAAATAGAAGCCGGTAAGTTGACGATAGATAAAACGGAATTCAAGCTGGAAAAAGTGCTCGAAAATGTCGCCAGCCTGCTCATTGAAAAGAGCAGCGCCAAGGGGCTGGAATTATTGTTTAATATCGATCCGGCGGTTCCTGAGTACCTCATCGGCGATCCATTGCGGTTAGGGCAGATTCTCATTAATTACACCAGCAATGCGGTTAAATTCACCGAACAGGGAGAAATCGACCTGCGAGTCAGAATTATCGAAGAAACCGATCAAGAGGTATTGATTCATTTTTCCGTGCGTGACACAGGCATCGGTTTGACCGAAGAACAAAAGAGTCAATTATTTCAGAATTTTTCGCAGGTAGACCAGTCAGCTACCCGCAGATTCAGTGGTACGGGTTTAGGATTGGCGATTTCTCGGAAACTGGCGGAATTAATGGACGGTGAGGTGGGGGTTGACAGTGTGCATGGTCAGGGATCGACCTTCTGGTTTACCGCGCGATTCGGTCGCGGCAGCGCGCACTCCTCAACTCCCCGGCTGCTCCCGCCCAAAACGCAGGGACGACGGATACTGATCGTCGATGATAATGATCAGGCTCGCATGATTTTTACCGAAATGCTGACCAACATGGCCTTTGCTGTTGATGCGGTCGCCTCGGGTCAGGAGGCGGTGGAGGCGGTACGTCGATCAGCCAGCAATCAGCCCTATGATCTGGTGAGCATCGACTGGTGGATGCCAGAGATGGATGGCATTGAAACTGCACGGCAAATTTGCGCCCTGGAGTTGGCGGCAAAACCGCATATCATCATGGTTACCGCCAATGGCAAGGAGGAGGTGTTCAAGCAGGCGCGCGACACGGGCATTGAGGAAGTACTCATTAAACCTGTCAGCGCATCCGCTCTGTTTAATACCACTATGCGTGTGTTAGGTATTCCGTCGTTGTCAGAGCAAGAATCTAGTTTTCCGTCGTTACAGGAAGTAACCGCAGAGCTGGCGATTCGTCAAGGAGCACGTATTCTGTTGGTCGAGGACAATGAACTCAATCAGGAAGTGGCGATGGCGCTACTCTCGGAAGCGGGTTTCGTCGTCGATCTGGCCGTCAACGGGGAACTGGCGGTGCAACAGGTGCAACAAGCCAACTATGACCTGGTGTTGATGGATATGCAGATGCCGATCATGGATGGCATTACCGCCACACTGGAAATTAACCGGTTGCCATCATTCATTCCCCCACCGATTGTTGCAATGACTGCCAATGCCATGCGGCAGGACCGTGAGCAATGCAGGGAGGCAGGAATGGTTGATCACGTCGCCAAGCCAATTGATCCCGAGGAACTCTGGCGAATCCTGTTGAAATGGATCAAACCGCGCGCGCCGGCTAAATCGAAACCAGAAGCGAAACTAGGGGTAACCGTTACCAACACACTACCAACGAAAATCCATGGACTGGACATGATGGCGGGCCTGCGACGAGTCCTGAACAAGCAATCGCTCTATCTTTCCATGTTGCGAAAATTCTTGAAGACTCAAAAAATCGCTCCCGCAGCCATCACTGCGGCTCTGGACGCAGACGACTGGGAGACCACCGGACGCCTGGCTCACACATTAAAGGGGGTAGCCGGTGGCATTGAAGCGCGCGAATTACAAACCGAGGCCGCACGGCTGGAAGCAATCATCAAGGAGAAGCAGCAACGAACGATAATCGACGAGCAATTGGCCGCCGTGGCGACATGCCTGACTCCATTAATTACTGATCTGGAAACTAAACTTCTACCGGAGGCTACTGTCGAATCTGGGATGGTTTTTGACGTCAATCAAGTACGGGAAGTTTGCGCCAAAATTGCCGACCGATTGATCAATGACGATTTTGGCGTCAATAAAATTCTTACGGACAACGCTGATTTGTTGCAAACCGCTTTTGGCAATGACTATCGGGAGATTGAAGAAAACATTCAGCATTTCGATTTTGACAATGCTTTGCGGGCGCTTACGCAAGCAGCCGAAAAAATCAATATTTTTAAGCGGCGGAAATATATTGATCGCTGAATACATACCCGCCGCGATCAGCTCGATGGTATCAATTTTTTATCAAGTCTCCGTGACATCAGCCGAATTAAGACAATATAAACCTGACTGATGCGGAATGACGATTTTTTTAATCGCTAGATTGTAATGTTAACAAGCCCTAATTTGAATTTTAGAAAGATTGTTTTCACATTGCGTAAAAATTTGTTCGAGAATGGCTAAAATTTTATTTCTATCTGCTAGGGAATAAGGTAATGTTGCAAAAACTTGCCCTTCGATGGTTAGTTGATAAAATTTCCAAACTTCGCCATTGGTAACAATAGCGTAAACAGTAATTCGAGATCCAGCTTGTTCATTATTCCATTGACAGGCTTTCATTTCGACCAAACATTGAGCAAGTCCTTGCTCAAAATCATCTTTTTTGGCTTCTACGACACAGAGTAAGGGAGTGGATAAATAGGCTTTCCGAGGAGCAATCAAATAATCTACTTGTCCCTTATATTCATCACTGTGCAGGGGTGCTGCTTTCCATATTTTTAAATAATGATGTTTTTCAATCACTTCTTCACATAACGCATCAATTAATAGTTCCTTGGCGCGCTCGGAAAAAATCAGATCAAAATTTTCTAATCGGCGTAAACGTTCCGCTAAAAAATGGCTTGGTTTATAAGGTTTAATCTCAATTTCGATTTCCCAACGAAATAATTCATTAATCTGTAAAGCTTGCAAAGCTTCATTAGCGTTAAAACTGGAAAAATTTTTTCTAATTTTTTTTAGCGTCATACAGGTAATTTTTTAAACTTTTTATTAGTAGTAGGAGTTACGCAGTTGAAAAATAGGAAGCCATTCTGCGCGCAGCGAAGCGAAGTCGCAGAATCCCTCTATTATAGAAATTCCGAGATTCTGCGACTGCGGGCGTTAATGCGTCCTCGGCGTAGAACGACAGAGAAAAATTCAAATTTTTATAGAGTTGCAAATTCAACTGTGTAACTCCTAATTTTTGCTGCTTTTTATTACCATGCTACTGATTTCCAACCTCTATGGAGCCTCATGTGCAGATTCCAGGGGTTTGGCTCGCCCTTCAGATCCGATAAATGCGAAATTTCCTCCCAGTGCAGTATATGTTTCCATGATTCTATCAAGCCCTTTTATCTCCAACTTGGTTATTTCACGTTTTCTGCTGCCCCTAGAGCCATAATATACCATCGAAGCATTCTGCGCCTTGGATAAGGCCTGAATAATAGGATATGATTTATAGTTTACTGATTCATCGTACCACTCCGCAGTTTTATCATTTACTTTTTCCAATTTAATCTTTGGTATGATTATTTCAAAATTTTTTCCATCGGCGATTATTTTAACCATATTAATATTAAGCGGTTTATCTGTAACCGATTGAATACAAAAATGAGGCGTCAGCATTCCATTGTTATCGATAAAATAGACAAATACCCAATCCACTGTCATTTCACGAGGAGTAGTCTCATCATAAAATTTTAACGGATCTTGTATTGGATCGGTTTCTTTTTTTACTTCTTTTAGCTCTTGGGCCTTTTCCTGTAATTTAACTGATGATTCTGAGTCATCCTTTTTGAACTGCATATAGGTGGTTGACTCATTTACCTGCTTGAGTGCGTCACGAACATTATTTGTAATCGATTCGGTGGGTGGTTTTGGCGGTAATTTCTGAGGCGCTGTGATGATGACGGTTTTCTCCTTGGTGGCGGTATGCAAAAAAGTTTTATTTCCTGTCAGATAATTCACAATAATCATCATTATCAATATGATGAATATGAATAAAACCACTTTTACCGCGAAGGTGGTTTCTTCGTCTAGCAATTTTTGGAATATTTTTTTCATGAAGGTACATCCGATCATTTTTGAATTATAATTCTTACTATTTTAGAGAAAAAATTTTGTTCAGGAAAGATTCGGATCGAAAAAATTGTCCTAAGATTTGATTATTCCCAACCACCCCAACCTAAAGACGGGCAGCTCTGTCAAGAACCCCACGCCTAAAGGCGGGGGCTTGAGAAATCAAATTCACAAGTTCGAACTTGACCAGCCTAAGTCCAAAGTATCGGACTACGTT
>CAUYTW010000009.1 GCA_963575715.1 Gammaproteobacteria bacterium
TCGCTACTCAACTAACTGTTAATTCAAAAGTTGCACTTCGAGCTTGAATCCACCCTAATGCGTACCATTATCACGGTATCCCATGTGGTATTGCATGGGGTGGCGGTAGTTCTGTGGTTACTTGCACCCCAATGGCCTCAAGTGCCACAAGCGCCTGGGGCTCCTTGCCGAGTACCGCAACGGTTGTCGGTTACGCCCGTGACGGATATCCGATTGTTGTGAAATCAGGGGTTTATGCTAATTATTCGGTGGTAACATCTTCGGTCGCGGCATCTGATGGTACTGCTCGCCCGACGAGCAATACCACCGACACTACCAATGCCTATGGAAACTGGTCGGCAGATATGGGGGCATTTGTGTCTTCAGGCACCACCTTTACGCAAAGCAATCTGCCTTCAAATTTAACTTTTGGCGATTTCAAGTACACTGGACCCAGTACTTTAGGAACATCTACCTCGGCCTTGGGGCTTTGTAATGAAGCACCCAACACCGATTCCACAATCCAGACTTTAAGCGGAGCTACCGCAGCTTACGTGTATTACCTTACACCTAATTTTCCTATGGTTCCTAGATGTCTAATCGGAGTTACTGATGGACCCACGGAAACTACCCAAGGTTTCTTTCACTCTGGTTCATCAGATTAAGAGACTCTAAAAGTATTCCTCAATTATTCACCCCGCCCTAAAGGACGAGGCTTGTGAAAACAAGTCCGAGATTGACCAGCCTTAGTTCGAGAAATCGAACGACGTTGCAACGAAGTAAAAATTTGTCCTGCGCGCAGTCGCAGGAACCCACCTTGTGTGCGCTTCCTCCTGCCTGTCGGCAGACAGGCAACTCCAAGCATTGAAAGCGGCAGATGCAGACACGATGCGGGTAACTACGAAACGGTCTGCCGCAAAGTTCTCAAGAACTGAAACTGCGTTGCAACATTGGCGAGGGGATCCACACCGCAAGGTGTTTGTCACTTGGGCCGCGTAAGGGCTGACAGCCGGGAAAGACCGGCGTTTTTACCGGACGGTTGTAAAACCGTCCCCTTTCCTCTCCGCCCTAAAGGGCGGGGTTTCTCCGGGATATTGATGAAATTAACCAGGTGGAGAAAATAATGGGGCAGATGACAGTAACTGTATTGAAGAAAAAATTGGAACAGAAGAGTAAGCAGGAACTAATTCAAGATATTTCAGAGCTATATAAAAAATTTCCTGCTGTTAAAGAGTATTATCAAATTCAACAAGGTGATATTAAATTAATATTAGACAAATATAAGGATATCATAAAGAAAGAGTTCGTTGATGGATACACAAAAGGACTTCCAAAAGCAAGATTAAGTGTTGCACGGAAAGCAGTACAGGATTTTAAAAAAATGACAACGAATCCAGAATTATTAGCGGATATTATGTTTACTTTTGTAGAGTCAATATCTAATTTTAATACTGAGTTTGCTACGGATGATGAATCGTTTTACACAAGTCCAGAAGGAATGTTTGAGAAAAGCCTAGAATTACTAAATAAAAATAATTTATTGCAGGCATTTAAAGAAAGAGTTTATCGCATAGTAGATAATGCAACTGAAGGTTGGGGGCATTTCGATAGTCTTCAAGAAATTTATGAGCGATTCTATGGTGAGTTTGTTCGGTAATTTCCTAAGTTTGGGGGCGTTGGTGCATGAATCAAAGCAACACGCTGATTTAAAATGGATTTTTAAGTATCAATATGTTACAACCCATTGAATTGCATAAATAATTTTTATTCATGTACCAACGCCAAGTCTGGGTTGCTGCCCCGCCTTTCGGCGGGGAAGCCCCCTAAAAACCGGATATGCTAGTTTCTACGCATCCGGCTCACGCCTTGATAAACACCTTTATCAAGTATCGGCAGTCTAATAACAGACATTTACTACCTGTCCGTACCGCATTTCCTGACGTAAGATTTTTTTCACGCAAGTATTCTCCGGTTTACAATCACTCACCAAGAATAATGGCAGTCGCTTACGGAGTAATTGAGAAAACGTTATCAGTTTTCACCAACACCGTTTACCGTTTGACAACCTTCACGATATTCACTTGAAGCCAGCGCACGTATTTCTAACGTGAACTCGACGTAAGGAGTCGAGTTTTTGAAATTCACATCACAAAGTAGGGCCTGTTAACACAAAAAGAGAAGTAAAACATGATATTAATAGCGATAATTTTTGAAAAAATTGAAAAACTATTACCACGTCAACGTGGTAATGTGACATATTCCAATTTTTCTGTACTAACCGCGATACTATATTCGATAAATTAGATGTCATGTTTAATTTCTTTATCATTTTTGGCCTAATTATGGATATGGATATGTTTAGTTAGTGTTAACATGCCCTAATTTAAATCAGTACCGAATTAACCAACGCTGTAAGCGATCCATCCAGCGACATTCACGAAATAATGGAGAAGGCCCAGGAGAAAGTGTCTCTAACGGACCATAAAATTACTTTTTAGTAAAAAGTACCTGAGCAGTTACAATATTTGTTAATTGATGTCTTTTCAAAGTACTTATTGACCAAAATTAAAGAAGACAACTTCCGGACGAACCCCGATCCGAACTGGCAAAATTGAAGTTCCAATTCCGCGAGAAACATACAGCGAAAAACGCTTTTCTTGATTATACCATCCCGCTAGGTAAGGAGTATGGCGAATATCGAAATCCAATACCCAACCAAAAATTTTTATTTGCCCGCCATGGGTATGTCCTGAAAGCATCAAACTTTGTATGGAATTTTCCATTCCACCTAGAGTAATTATCTGCAACACATCATCGTATGAAGCGGGGGAATGCGAGAGCACCAATATCGGTCCCCTCCAGTTTTCGTAACCGGCAATTGCCTTGCCCCAATCCAAATTGCCCGCTAGTCTGTCATCTAATCCGACTAAAAGTATTTCGTCGTTGTTGGGTACTTTCACTCGGATCGCTTCGTTTACAAGAAGTCGTACCCCATGATTCTGATAAAAACGCTTCATTTTTATGGCTATCCCGGACCAATATTCCCAATTTCCCAAAATAGCGAAACGTTGCCCGCGTTTAGGTAGTTGTAAAAAAAAATTTTCCAAATCTTTCAAACGGAAACGGGAATCTACCATATCTCCCAAAAAAAATAATAGATCGAAATCTTCCTTCCACAGTATTTCTAAACTCTTCCGGGCGGATTCCTGACCGGGGCGGATATGTAAGTCGCTCACCAGGGCGACTTTCCATTGTCCGTTTTTTAGTATGAAGTGATGAGTTGCTTCCAGATCCCCGGTCACATCTAAAAAGAACCATAGCACATTTAGTAATAGTAAGAATAATCCGACACAAAAATATAATATGATTTTTTTCCGAAGGATATTCGTCTCTTTGATTGGATTATTGAATTTTTTGTATCCCATCGTCTGAATTATTTTTTATTTAAGGCCTGTTAATATTAAATGGACACTCGCTAAAAAGTAGATCGAATTGATTCTTTTCCTGAGCAAGTTCATACTATTCAATAAGCGAAAACGGCAAGATTTTAGGACACCGGGAATTGCTGGTCTGGCATTAAAGATAGAGTTCAACTTCATAGATAGGCCACTGCCTGCTAGGGAAGGCAGACGACCAGGCATTAGCGGCAGACTCCAAGCATATTGATTGAAAAGGAATACAATGATATTAAAATGGTACGACAAATTCAGCGATAAGATTTTGATAGTGTGGCCAACAGCCATTTACTACAAAGTGAAAGATATGCTTTCGAAGGCCTATCAACAGCCAGATGAATTCTTTGTTTCAAAAAATGATCTGTTAGAACGGAAAAACAACGTTGAGGAAATTGAGCTTCAAGAGCTTGTAAGTGATCCTTTGAATGCTGTTCCGGATTTGCCCTTCGGTCATTTGAACAAGGCTTGGAACATATTTCTTAAAAAACGAAGGAAAGACGATGTGATCTGGACATTCTCAGCCAATAGGACGTCTGAATGGGGACGAAAGGAGCTGCGTACCGGCTATGTTCTAGTCCGTTCTAGTTCTGTGTGGCCTTACTTTTTGAAGACTTGGCAATATATCGAATGATACCCGTATTTATTTCTGCTGCATCAGGATTATTGGATGTCCCGTTGTGGCGTACGGTCGTTTCGATAACTATGCCCTTCTCGATTTTTAGTAAAATGTCTTTTTCATAGGTGCTTGCGTAACCCATATGAACGTAATTGAGTATTTTCCCATTTGGAATTCGGATTGTGTCTGAATACCAATGAGCGAAAACTCGATGTGGAAAGCCTGGAAAGATAGTGGCTAGGATCACATCATTTCCATTCTCAAGTACTCCATCTAACTTGATTAAATACAGTCGCCTGTCTTTAATTTCCCACGTGCCTACATAGCCACGCCAGAGTGCGCTGCAATTTGAGTCAAACCTTGGCCTCTCCCTTGATAATGCAAAATAATCCTCCAGGGGATTACTGCACATTGCGACATGCAGCCCTTCGTAATAGAGTATTTCAGCTGCTTGAGCGGTCATTGAATAACCTTTTTTATAAAACTACTTGTGAACGCATATGGCCAATATACTTTTCGAAAGTTGTTTGACTTTCTCTTTTGCGACCTCACAAGTTTCCAAGGTCGCGAATTCCTGCATCGTCACACCATGGAAAAGATCACCTTTTGATACAACAACGGTTACGAATAATACGATTAGTATATGCATACGCACTCTCCTATCAAACGGCTATGCGAGTATGGCCGCTTCTGTTAATTAATTCAAGTTGCTACCTATTTGCCTTTTTCCCCTCTCACTTTGGGAGAGGGGCTATTTGGTTATTCACCATAATAGGTAGCACTTGGGTCTCCTAATATTATTCCTCGGTTATCGTTTAAAAATTTGTGGCAGTACTACTTCAATACCTAAAATTTTAGTAGGTTTTATTACCACCCTAATTTTTGGAATTGAAATCGGTATATTTTTTTCGCAAATTGGATCACTAGTACTTATACATGGGACCGTTTGGGCATACGGATGTGTTATTAATGAAAACGTCAATGCCACGGTAATTAAACTGTAAATATTTATTTTCATATATTATTCCACGGTTATCGTTTATAAATTTGTGGTAGTGATATTTTAATGCCTAGAATTCTAGTAGGTTTGATGACCAATTTTAATTTAATTCTAGTAGGTTTGATGACCAATTTTAATTTGGATGGAACAATTGCCTGACCAACAGCGCCCGCCGCGCTCCCGACAAATGCTGTAGTAGCCACCACAGTCAAAGAAACAGGCTCGGCCTTTAATGGAGAAGTCATTAAGATTACGATTAAAATGCTCAATTTTAGTTTCATATTAATTTTCATAGAGATACTCCAAAATTTTTTGTATTAAAGTTAGAGTTATCATTGCTCGCTACATCTGTATCCTTGTGAGAAGTATAATTTCCCAAGTCGTGTATAAATGGCAAGTTGGTTATGGAAAAAATTCCGGTTTCAAGGAGGAGCGGAAATAGTTCCGCTCCATCGCTATCTTTGATCAGCCATTTAATTTAGGATGTCAGCATATTTTACTTGAAACAGAGCATATTATGTTTAAACGATCAAAAATATGTGATTTTGTTATTGACTCTTTGGGAAATACTCGTGATATGCGAAAAGAAATTTATTTTTTCGAGACATTGCATGAATCATATTTAGATTGCTTAAATCTGATTAAAAAGATACCGATTCTTTTCCCATTTTTAGGGTCGCTTGTAATATTAGCTCTCAAGGTTATGGCACCAAAGTTAATACATACTCAGTTAATGGCCAGTTGGTGGCCATGAAGAACCGCCAGGTTCTAACCGTTTGACACGGACGCGGATTAATTAAAATTCGATCAGTCAAATCCCGTACCCGATTTTACCGGTGCGCTATCGGTCAGCTTGTGGCCCTATCTCGAACCCATGGCGTTCCCAAGAGCAAAAATTGGCGTAACAATGGAAAGCTAATCATGGAATAAAAAAGCGGCCATGCTCATCGAGTATGGCCGCAGGACGCAATCCCATGGCGAGTAACACAGGTAGTAAATTACTGGGTAGTGCCCTAATCTATAGGATAGACTTTCGATAACAGATGGTTTGTGCGATATATTTTTGGCATTCATCCTATAGGCTGGGGCACTACCAATTACTGAAGGTCTCGGAGCACAATCATTTTTCTGAAGGATTGGCTGCGCCTCCTGTTGCAGTTATTCCCCCGATAAAACCACCAGGAATTCCCCCTATCTTATATCCTTGTTTAATAGAGTTAAAAACATCTCTTGGGGATACATTTTTCGTTGGTGGATCCATCTTTAGATAACGTTGTTCTGTAGATTGCATGTCTTCTTTTCGATTGTGATCCGCACCAGTTCCAGCATCAGCATAAACGCAGGAAGAAGAAACCAACAGGGTCAGAGTGATAAAAACATGCTTATTGCTTCTCATAGAGATACTCCAAAATTTTTTTATTAAAGTTAGAGTCATCATTGCTCGCTACATCTGTATCCTTGTGAGAAGTATAATTTCAAAGGTCGGGTATAAATGGCAAGTTGGTTATGGAAAAAATTCCGGTTCAAGGAGGATCGGAAATAGTTCCGCTCCTCTGCTATCTTTGATCAGCTATTTAATTTAGGATGTCAGCATATTTTTACAGGGGAGTACATTACATGCCTGTCGATACTACGCAACAACAAGATGAGCCAAAAATTGACAAAGAAGCTCAGGCTGACGTATTACACAAGATTAGGTATAACCATTTAGGTTATACTCTTAAAGGAATTAGTGGCTTATTAGATATTACTGATAAGCATTTACGCAATCTGTTACACGGAAACCTAATATTGAATCCTGTAATGTATGATCGTATAGCGGTCATTACCTCTGTGCATTGGCACAGTCCCGTGTCACTTACTGACAGTGGTAATGATGTCGTAAGGATCGCACGTTATGCATTACAACATACGTATACGATAAATGACCTAAAATCATTGTGTATACATTTAAGTTTTATAGCCAATCAGAATTTTGCTAGAGACTATGGCTTACTACATATTTATGCTTTAGCAAATTTTGCGATTTTTAAGTTAGATTTAAAAAATATAGTGAAAAATAATGCCATGAATGCTCACCGACAATTCTTAAGGACAGCTATCATCAATTGGGAGAATGCTTATCGGAGAGCAAATGATGTAAATGGTACCCATCCGTTGGTTAGTAAGCTTTTTCAGCTAAACAGAATGTCAGCAGAGATTTATGATAACTACTACTATGAAAATCAAGGCGCTTTATATCCAAATGACGAATACTATAAAAAGCTCCATGATTATACTAATGGGTGTTTTCAGTTGAATAATCCTCAAGCTGCCATTGCAGCTATCCATACTATTATAAATATGCTTGAGCAAAGCGCTCTCAAGAATGATCAAAATACAATTACGGAGGACTTCACACTACTAACCACAGCAATAGACGAATCAAAAATCACAATAAAAGATCAGCGAGAAATTTTGCTCCCTGAACTCCTTAACATAGATGGGGCTGATGCCTTAAAAAACAACCCTACATTCCAAAATTGGAAACATAAAATAAAACAGAGGTGACATATGCGTTATAGATTCCCAATGATCAAAAAAAATACAATTTTTATTACCGTATTTGCATTTATCGGCCTGCTGATGAGTGCTGCAAGTTTTGCTTTACCAAGGTTAGGGGGATGATTCAGTGAGCAGGTCGTAAAACAGTCTAAGCGTTATAACCCAATACCGGCTTCGGACTGGATAAAACAAAATGTCCGTCCTCCTGGTATGGCTGGGAGGACGGATTCGTTTAGCTAAAAGTTTTATAGGAGATGATGATGAGATGCCGCTGACAAATTAAGAGAAGGCAATGACAAATAAAATTTCAAACTGGATTGACAGTAATTTTTTAAAACTCGGCAGTAAATTGCAAATTTCTTATCTGCCACCGCTGATGATTTATTTCTCTGCCGGGATTGCAGGTTTGACGGGAATTGCGGGGACATTTTTCGTTAAGGACAATCTCGGGCTATCGGCGCAATTTCTTGCGGGACTCGAGTTTTGGATAACGATTCCCTGGACGCTAAAAATTGTGATTGGTAATTTTGTAGACCTCTTCTGGCGCTACAAAGCAGGGATTGTTTTTCTAGGCGCCGGGTTTCTCGCCGCCAGTTTGGGAATTATGGTCGGCCTATTATTGCCTGATCGAGCGGCGATGATAGCGATTATGTCGCCAGAATCCTGGTATGTTGTTAGTGCCTTATTCGCTCCGATTGGGTATGTAATTCAAGACGTGGTCGCTGATGCGATGACCGTTGAAGCGGTACCCCTGATAAATTCCGATGGGAAATTTTTCACGGAAGAAGAACAAAAACGAATGCACATGACGATTCAAACCCTGGGGAGAGTAGCAATAATCGGTGGTACCTTGTTGGTAGCCATAGTGAACGTATGGATGTTTCCGGGCGGCACGGAAACTCTTCCAGAAGCCGAAAAGCTCGTCGTATACCGGCGAATTTATGAAATGGCGCTGGTCATTCCGGCGATCTCCGTGGCGGGCATAGTACTGGCCGCCTGGCTCAATCGGCGTGCGGCACGCTCACTGGCGATGAACCAGGTACAAGCCCGGCCGAACTGGTGGATTCTCGGCGGAGGTCTGACGTTTGGCCTGATATCGCTATTGGTGGGATTAAATAGCTGGGTGTTCGGTCAGGAAATTGTTTTTATTTTTTCAATGGTTATCATCGTGTGGTTAATGATGAAACTTATGAGCGACATGCAACCGGGTGCCCGCGCAACCCTGCTCGGAACGGCCATCCTGGTCTTTGCTTTTCGTTCTATTCCATCTCCTGGCCCTGGTATCAGTTGGTGGATGATCGATGTTCTTCATTTTGATCAATCATTTATTGCGAAACTCTCAGTGATTGGGGGTATGGTGAGCCTGGCCGGCCTGTTCGTGTTCCGCCGCTTCATGGCTAAGAAATCAATGACCTACATTATCGTAGTGTTGGCCATCGTGAGCACCCTGCTTTCGTTGCCTTCTCTGGGAATGTACTACGGCCTTCACTTGTGGACGGCGGCGCAGACCGATGGAATTGTCGATGCCCGTTTCATCGCAGTGGTGAATACCGCACTGGAATCACCCCTGGGCCAGATCGCCATGGTACCGATGCTCGCCTGGATTGCGCATTCCACACCTTCCCATCAAAAAGCAACGTTTTTTGCGGTAATGGCTTCCTTTACCAATTTGTCCCTGGCCTTTGCTCAACTATTCAGCAAATATCTCAATCAGTTTTACATCGTCACCCGTGAGGTGAAGGATTCCACTGGTCTGATCGTGATACCGGCTGATTACAGCGAGCTGGGGCAGCTTCTGCTTTTCGCGACCCTGTCGGGTTTGGTGATGCCCCTAGGTGCTATCGTCGTGGTGAGGCTCTTACGCTGGCGTAGCGTTTAATCCGGCCCATTTGCGCGGTTCTGGCCACGGTGCCTGGAATCTTCCATAATGGAAGTTCTTATTCCATTCCGAGTCGCAAAATGGAAGAAACGCCGCGTTATTTCATCCCGCCCGCCGATCATTTTTTTCTGCTTGGCCCCCGTGGCACCGGCAAGACCTGGTGGACCCAACGCTGTTTTCCCCAGGCACTACGGGTTGATCTACTCGAACCGGAGAGCCTGCGCACCCTCGCGGCGCGGCCCGAACGGCTGCGCGAGTGGCTCGACGCACGACCTGAAACCCGCCAGGTGCTCATCGACGAAGTCCAAAAACTGCCGGAATTGCTGGAAGTCGCCCATGTGTTGATCGAGGAGCAACGCGGCGTCCAGTTTGTCTTCACCGGTTCGAGTGCCCGCAAGCTCCGTCGCGCCGGCGTGAATCTGCTCGGCGGACGTGCAATGCAAAAGTCGCTGCATCCCTTCATGGCAGCAGAACTGGGCAGGCACTTCTCGCTGGACAACGCCTTGCGTCTCGGGATGTTGCCCATCGTGCATGCAGCTCGGGTTCCTGCGGACATTCTGCGTGCCTACAACGGCCTGTATCTGCGTGAGGAAGTGCAGATGGAAGGCCTGGTGCGCAATGTGGGCAGTTTTTCCCGATTTCTGGAGGCCATCAGCTTTTCCCAGGCGGCGGTCTTGAATCTGGCCAATGTGGCGCGCGAGTGCCATGTGAATCGCAAAACCGTAGAGGGGTATCTGGAAATCCTCGAGGATCTCCTGCTGGCGTTCCGCGTTCCGGTATTCACCCGTCGTGCCAGGCGCGAATTGGCGACCCATCCGAAATTTTTCTTTTTTGATACCGGAGTCTTTCGTGCCAATCGTCCCTGCGGTCCGCTGGATTCCACGGCGGAAATCGATGGTGCCGCGCTGGAAGGTTTAATCGCCCAACATTTGCGGGCGTGGTGTGATTATTCCAGCGGCGAGCATCGTCTGTATTACTGGCAGACCCGCTCGAAAGTCGAAGTGGATTTCGTAGTATATGGCGAAAGCAATTTTCACGCCCTGGAGGTTAAAAATAGCGGACAGGTACGCTCCGAGGATTTACGCGGGCTGAAAAATTTTGGAGAAGATTTTCCGGAAAGTCACCGCTGGCTATTGTATCGTGGACGGGAACGATTATTACGCGATGGCATCCAGTGTGTTCCGTGCGCGGAGTTTCTGTTGCAATTAACGCCCAACCATTTTTGTGTCTCTTAGCCGAGCGGCCGATTCTTTATCGTCCCTTATTCCACTTTCGCAGTTACTCCGCAAATTCCATCAGTGCATCGCCTGATGAATCCCATCATAGGATGTTATCTCGGCCACAATTCCTCATATAGCTAAAGCACCATAAAATGAACATGCCATACCACAAATCCTGCTGGTGGTTGCTATCTTCCGGGTTCCAACAGATATCCATTTTATGGTTG
>CAUYTW010000010.1 GCA_963575715.1 Gammaproteobacteria bacterium
GTACAACCGAGGAACCGGATGGGGGAAAACTGCACGTCCGGGACTGTGCCGGGGGTACCGGGTAACCGGTGTCCCTACGGCGGAGAGGGTGGTTTGCTGCTGTTCCCGCTGTTCAGCCCCAGGCGCTGCTCCAACTCCGCCACCCGTGCTGTCAGTTTGGCTTTGGCCTCTCGAAGTGCTACGTTCTCGGTCTCCAGGCATACAATCCGCTCTGCCGCCAGATAGACGGCAGCATCTGTTGGTTCATGAGCTGAGTGTGTGTCTTGGTGTGACGTCATGAGGTAATTTGACACCTATTTGGGTACTCGCCGTCAAGCTGTTTTTCTCGGGGTACCTGGACAGTTACTGATTAACAAATCAGATACTATGCGTAAACCTCAACAGCTTATATCGAGTTCACGTTATCTACTTTATTAATTGCGAACTTCTATTAGTATCAGATCGACCCGCGCCGTGATTGAGTGTGCGGGCCATGACGAACAACAAATCAGAAAGACGATTCAAATATCGGATTGCCAGCGGATGGACAGCGTCGCTTTGAGCAAGACCAACCACCGAGCGTTCAGCGCGCCGACATATCGCCCGCGCAAGATGACACGCCGCCGCCGCAGAACTTCCGCCAGGTAAAACAAATTCGCGTAATAATGGTAAATCGACGTTGAGACTCTCAAGGGTCTGCTCCAGGTATGCCATTCGTCCCTCGCCAAGCGCGGTGCGTCCAGGAAGTGCGAGTTCTGATCCAAGATCAAAAAGGTCATTTTGAATACTGGAAAGAGATAACTTAAAAAATTCCACTAAAGTATCGGGTACATCAGAGGCCAAGAGTACTCCCAGGGCGCAATTAAGTTCGTCAATATCACCCAAGGCATGAATCCGTAGGTCGTTTTTCGGTACGCGGGTACCATCGGCCAGGCTCGTGATGCCATTGTCTCCGGTACGGGTATAGATTTTGGTGAGGCGGGAACTCATAGTTTAATAATATAGAACTCGAAAAATATCAATTAATTATTAGCGGCAGTAGTCCATCGACCATTGCCAACAATGCTTCCTGTGTACCGTCATTGAGTATGGTATGGTCAGCGATGGCGATGGGACCGCCCTTTTCTATACGTTCAATCTCCGCCATATCACGCGCTTCGGCTTCAGCAAGAGTGAGAGGTCGAACCGGACGCTGGGCAAGACGCGCGTAGCGCAAAGCGCGCGCACTAACCACAGCGAGCACCACCAGATTATCTCCCAGTTCCTCATGCAAGAATTTGTATTCCGTGAAGCTGTACAGTCCATCAATAACCACAGAATTTTCCTTCAACGCCTGCCGGATTGCTGGCAATGAAAGGATAGCCATGGCGGCCATGCCATGGCTACAGCGAAGATCTTCACGTGCCTGGCGTTCGTTGTCAGGAGTGAGATTGAGGCCGCGCGCTGCTACCTCTCTGAGGACGAGATCGCCGAAATAGATCCGTTTCAAACCCCTATTTTCGAGGTGCATGGTTACAACGCTCTTGCCTGAACCAGGCATACCAACTAAGGCAATGGTTTTCATCAGAGTCTCCGAGAAACCTCGCCTTGAGGGAGAGGAGGAAAGGAGACGGTTTTACAACCGTTGTTAGGACCTGTTAACACTAACTAAACATATCCATAATTAAACCAAATGTGATAAAAAATTAAACATAACATCCAGTTTATCAAATTTTATAAAAATCTTTCTGAATTTTTTCATCTCGTGAATAATAATTACACTTCATTTATTTTTTATACGTGTTTTTATCATATCTCCATTTCACAATCCTATTTTTTTGAGAAATTACGGATTCCATTCCGAGATCTGATACAAGTTTCATTGTTTTATTGTCCTCATAGGCTTTGTCCATAATTACTGGAATTCCTTCCAACTTTTCTGTGTTTAATTAACTAAGGAGCTTTCGTCGCTTATGCTCAACACGGTCATAAAATTGATTGGCGATGACTAAAGGTGGTTGGAGGCCGTCGGCCAGCCAGCGCTTCCAGCATGATCAATTCATGATCTTGATGGCCGTGCATAGAAGATTGGCTTATCCAGGGTTGCTTGCTATCGGTATTTTGCATGCGACGAGCATGATGATAATCAGCGTGTACAATTTCATGGTAATGAATTGGACTGCCGTTGGCAATAATGTCCACAGTTCCGTAACAATCACAGATGTAGGTTTGCTCATTTGCTACTTCTAGATAAAGTCCTGTACCACGTATTCCGATAGTGGCGGCAGAAGTATGAATAGTCCGCTGCTTATTGCTGTGACCAAATACCGCTAATAAACCACCCGCTACCATGCGCAGAAAATAATGAATGCGTTTGTTGGTTGGAGAAAGTTCCAAATGACTTTGTTCCCGCAAAAGAAAAACGTTGTCCTGCATGACCAATACCGCAGTAGCTCCTACTTTTGATTCAAAAGTATCACCAGGTTGTATGCGCACGCCCACACGGGCGAGTTGACCATTATGATATACCTCTCCATGCAGCGCATGAATGCCTTGATGTGCGGGAAGGATGGCCGTATTTGTTTCTTGTGCGCACGGGTATGAAGAATGTATTCCTGTTCCACTGGCCATGACACTGAGTACTGTTTGTAAAAATTGGCGGCGTTTTAGATCGGAGTTTGTAGAAGGGAAAAATGATGATGATATCTTCATCAAAGACTCCTGCAAAAAATAATAATGACTAAATCAGTAAATATATCTTTGACACTCCGACGAATAAATTCGTAAGATTCCTGATGACACCGCGAGAACCAAAATGCTGGAAGTGAAACTTCCCAACCTTGAAAGGCGCACTTGATTCATGGGCCATATCAGGCAACTTTGGCCAGTGTCAGTGGCTCTACTACGCTCCGCAGCTTCACGGGCCGTAGATACTTTATTTTCCCTGTAAGGGATTGATTGACCTGGAACGATTTCGCCATTGTTATATTTGTTCAATATATTGATCGCTCCGACTTCATCACAGAACGCCTGTAAAGCCGCAAGCCCGGCATTTATAGGCACGTCCGGCCGGTTTGTGCCGATTCATTTTTCTAAAATCAAAGGAATTTAACGCGATTTATCCTACGGTTAAAACCGTGGGTTTTCTTACTAATTTTTATAATTTTTTATCCTATTATGTGGGTCACTACTTCTTCGGTTTATTGCCAATCATTCTGACCATACTTCGTCAAAATTTCTTTTAGTTGACCATTAGTTCGTAATGTCATGATACCTTTAGAAAGCAAATCAGCATATTCATGGGACTTGGGATGAGCGGGAGTAAACGCAATAAAGACCGGGTCAGCAGTAGCGTCCGTCCCGGCTATTTTTACCTCTTGATCCAATCCAAGTTTGCCGATGGTATATGTAAGCACAGCCAATCCCTCCACCACTGCATCTAAACGTCCTTTATTCAATTTGCGCAGGTTAATTTCAAGAGCGCTATCACCAGAAGAGATTTGAATTTTTTTTTGGTCATTCTTATTAGCTTCCACATAGGCATTGAGGGTGTCACCATAGGAATAATTACGGATCACGCCGAGCACTTTACCATTCAATGAATCCATTCCGGTAAAACTCCAGGAATTGTCTTTGCGCACGGCAAAAGCATACACGCTTATGCCTAATTTTTCCATTGGAAAAATAAAATCCGGCGCATCTCCTTTAGAGGCTCCTACAATACCATTGAATTTAGCTGCGCGTGTCTCTTCAATCGCGCGTGCCCAATTGAGCGTCTGATAATCCACTTGATGGCCTGCAGCTTCAAAAATTTTTTTAGCGATTTCGATCATGTATCCAGGTTTATCACTATTGGGAACGCAATTGTATGGACACCACTCATCAGCACGTAAACTAATGGTATCGGCAATGCTTGGATTATTCGCTCCAATTATCACACTAAACAAAATACTCGAAATAAAGCTCATTGAAGATTGATTCATAGAAAATTCCTTTATTTAAGGACCAGTCAGCGCCGATTATTTTGATTCGTTTGGATGAAACCAGGCGACACACTCATTAATGCGTGCTATTTGCTCCGCATTCATATTATCAAAAATAACCCCGTAATCTTTGACACCACCTACGCCATTACGTATCCACAGCACTTTACCAGCAACACGTAATGGCTGCTGCCGCTGATATTCTTCCAGGGTTGCATACGGGGTATAAACGAACAAATTAAGCACCTTACCTATTGCAAACTCTCGACGACAAATTAGGTACACGCCACTGTTGCTGATGTCGCCGGTGAGAGCCTCCGTCACTACACCATCGGCCTCGCGGATCAGCACTCGCAGGCTATCTTTCCAGCGTCGTTCCCGACGCCGCTCGCTACCTAAAGGTTGAGATTGCTCTTCAGGCTCTTGGGAGACATAGACAAATTTGCCCATGATGTTTGCCAGTCGTTCAGCGGTAGATTGCAGCTTGTCGCTAAGATCGATGGTCAACTGCACCTTGGTGGTGTTTTCTTTGAATACAGAGAACAGGTGATTGAGCCGCTGCTGCAATAATTCCACTTGGCTAGTTTGACCAATCGTGACGTCGGCGATAGAACGATTGGCGGTAGTGGTCTCGCACATTAGTCCATTGATGCGATGAATCACCGTGGCAGTGGCCAGCAGATCTTGCTGGCCGAGGCGCACTTGTCCTACCAGTTTTGCCATATCCGTGGTGATACAAACTACCTGTTCGGTCAGACCATGGATAATCTGGGTGATCTCACCCGTGGCCGTGCTGGTACGGACGGCGAGCTGACGTACCTCAGCGGCGACCACAGCAAAGCCCCGCCCCGCCTCACCGGCACGCGCAGATTCGATGGCCGCGTTCAGGGCGAGCAAATTGGTCTGCTCGGCAATGGAACGGATGGTGTCGATGATGCGATGAATAGTATGTGCTGAAACATTGAGCCGGCCCGTGCGCTCTGCCGTGGTATTCACTTCGCCCACCATGGTGGACATGGCAGCGATAGTTTTATCCACGAGCAGAATGCCGCTTTGGGCGGCTTCCTCGGTAAGATTAGCGCGCAGTACCGCCTGTGCAGCCAGTTCGTGGACTTCGCGGGCAACTTGGTGTATCCGTCGGTTCACTTCCATAACCGCTGCCGAGCGGTCACGCTCTTGCTGTGAGACCTGTGCGATCTCCGCAGACAATGCGGCAATCTGATGGGATGCGTGACCCATTTGTCGGCTACTACTATCCATGACTGCGAGCATAGTCGATAAGCGTGCGACAAAACCATTGAACTGTTCAGCGATGCGAGCTACCTCGCTGCCACCATTCATGCTGACTTGGCGGGTTAGATCTGTGCCGATGTTTTCTACTTCCCCCATCATACGCTCCAGGGGGAGGCGCACGAGGGCGCGTAGCAGCAGTCCTAAGGCCAGCACCAATGCCACGGTGACCGCTGCAAAGCCCAGGGTCTGACGCTGGCTCGCAGCCTTGAGTTCTGCGTCCACATGCGCTACGTAATGGCTGAAGGTTTCTCGGTGTTCGGCCTCCCGTATTTCTGCCTTACGCTTCAAAGTTGCGTCACTGTAATAGACACGCACGATACCGATAATTTCACTGCCATGGGTAACTTCGATGCTATGCAGTGGCTGAACGCTATTGACTATGCCGGTCGGTAGGCCACGATCAAAACGCAACGTCGTGCCCTCGCGCCAAAGGGCAGCAAACGGAATGTCCCCAGGCTCGTTAACATTAATGGCGAGCAGTTCCGGATAGTTCATAAAAGAACGCAGCACCGGTTCCAGTCCTTCGCGGTTTATGTCATAGAGGTATTGCGCGGCAATCTCGCTGATGAGACGAGTAACGAAGCCAATATTGCGATCTAGGGTAGTACGCTCGGTCTGGCGCAGGGTCTGCAGTGCGGCCATGCCATCGCTGTGTTGGCGGTCCTTAATCACTTCAGCGAATTGGTACTGGGAGTGCAGCAGCCACAGCCCCGTGCCTGAAAGCGCAAGGCCAAGGAATAGGCCTGTCACAATAGTGGCCTTAACGATGATACTCGTTTGATTCATCAATGTCTCCGAGAAACCCCACCCTTGTGGGCAGGGAGGAAAGGAGACGGTTTTGCAACCGTTGGTAAAAGCCGGCCTTTCCCGGCGATCAGCCCATAAGCAACCCAAGTCAATTACCCCGCCCAAAAGGACGGGGCTTGCGGCTACACTCGGACGGTCCCTTGTCGTCATCGTGCGCCACGATAGGCTAATTGGCATTAGCCCTTGCAGCGATAGTGATCGCTGCGTTTTTATCCGCATTCGCAACATGTCCACAGCAGACACATTGAAAATAGAATTGGGTTTTGCGCGGTGCGCTATCCCTTACAGGCATAAGGGCTTCTCGCGCAACCCAAGTGACGCACACCTTGCGGTGTTACTCTCCTCGCCAAAGTTGCAATGCAGCTTCAGTTCTATGTCTAGAGTTAGGAGTTATGCAGTTGAACTTTAATCGTTTGATTCAGCTAGAAAATCATTAAAGAATTATTTTTTGCAACAGATTGAAAATGTTAAACCTATTTTTTCAACTGCGTAACTCATATCTCTAAACAAACCTTCCATAGGTAGTAACTTGAGTTATAAAAATTATCGAGACAATCCACAGTTTTAACTGTGAGATGAATCGCATGCAAATCATTTTTTGATTTTCACCATGGGCTGCCTTTGTGTTAGGATTTGGGCGCTCTTGAAACAAGTTGAGGTATGTGATTGCCCGTGGAAGTAACGAGCATAACACATTGTATGTGCTTAAAAAATTATAGCTACCCTGACTCTCGCTTACAGGCTGACCGTCGGGAAAGACCGGCATTTTACCAACGGTTGAAAAACCGTCTCCTTTCCTCCTCATCCTCAAGGGCGAGGTTTTTCGGAGACACTGATGACATTATTTTCTTTATTGGAGGACAACTGTGACACAAAAAAAAACATCCGCCACCGATCCAGAGTTGGATAAGCAATCCAACTGTCCGGCATCGGCGGACCCTTCTACGGCTGTAATGAAAACTTCGCGTCGCGACTTTCTAAAAGCAAGTGGTATGTTGAGCCTATCATCACTGATGGGTACTGCAGCATTGATGACGCAATCCGACGACGCCCAAGCTGTCACCGAATGGGCTGAACATTTTCAGGGCAACTATCGTCTGATGACTCCACAGGAAAAAGCGGAGGCACGCGCCCGACTTGAACGACGTTACTCAGCGGAATACGGCAAGAAGGTTACGGTGGACGGTACTGAGGCTCAACCAGGCATCCTCATGGGCTATGCGTTGAACGTCAGAAAATGTATTGGCTGTCGGCGTTGCGTCAAAGCCTGTGTCGCTGAAAATAACCAATCGCGCGGCAAGATGCCTGGTGAGCGCATTGAGTGGATTCAGGTACTCAGGATGGAGCGCGGAGAGTTCTCTCAAGAAAAGATGGATCATGGGTACCCCGAAGGGCTTGGTATTCAAGTAGGGGGTAACGCATACACTCCAGCAGGTACTGTCCTGGAAGGGCAGTATCACTACGAGCCTGCAGCCGTTCCAGAAAAAGACGCCACCTACATGCCGATCGCCTGTATGCAATGTGAGAAACCTCCTTGCGTCAAGGTTTGCCCGGTGAGAACAACTTATCGTGAGGGAGATGGACCGGTAGTTATCGACTACAACTGGTGCATCGGTTGCCGTATGTGCATGGGTGCTTGTCCTTACTGGGCACGCCGCATCAATCTAACCACTCCTATCCTGCCCAAGGAAGAGATGAACCCGGTCACACACTATTTGGGCAATCGGCCACGCATGCGCGGCGTCGTTGAAAAGTGCCACTGGTGCTTGCAGCGCACGCGTCATGGACGTTATCCGGCCTGTGTAGAGGTTTGCCCGGTTGGTGCCCGTAAATTCGGCAATCTGCTCGACGCAGACAGCGAGGTGAGCAAGATTCTGGAAAGAAAGAATGTATTTCGTTTGAAAGCCGAACTGAATACGTTTCCGAAATTATTTTACTTCTACGATTGATGAGTCAGATCATGAATAAATTGATCAGTTTCGTTCCAGATTATGTGCGTTATATCGTTACAGGCGGTATGAAGTTCTATGCCTGGATGGGCTTTCTTGCAGTTCTCTCTGCGATCGCACTGTACGGGTTTTACCTGCAAAACACCGAGGGTCTGATCGTGACGGGCATGACCAGCCAGATTCACGACGGCCTTTACTTTGCTAATCTCGTGTTCTTGGTCGGCGTAGCGGCTGGAGCGGTCACCATTGTGTTTCCTGCCTACATCTACCACCATGAAGGAATGCACAAGGTCACCGTGCTTGGCGAAATGCTGGCGATTTCAGCGGTAATTATGGTCATCCTGTTCGTGTTTGCTCATATGGGAAGACCTGATCGGCTTTGGCACATGATTCCGTACATCGGCATCTACAACTTGCCTGGTTCAATGTTGGGATGGGACGTGCTGGTGTTGAGTGGGTACTTGTGTCTCAATTTTATCTGCGGGTTCTATTTTCTCTACGCGAAGTATGCCGGTGGCAAAGTGAATAAAAAGATATTCATGCCGCTGATCTACATCTCGATCGTCTGGGCACTCAGTATTCACACAGTCACGGCATTCCTGATCGCAACTTTAGCAGCGCGCCCGATGTGGCATCACAGCGTGATGCCCATCCGCTTTATTGCAACCGCGTTTGCCGCCGGTCCCTGTCTGATTATTTTGATTTTCCAGATCATCCGCAAAAATACCAAAATGTGGATTGAGGATAGTGTTATCGATCTGTTGTCGACCATTGTCACCTGGTGTCTCGGCATCGCCCTCTTCCTGACGATGTCGGAAATCGTGGTTGAATTATATGCACGCACTGAACATGCCAACAGTCTCTACTACCTGATATTTGGCCTACATGGTCTCACCAATCTAGTTCCCTGGTTTTGGGGTTCTCTGGCTGCAATGCTCGTTGCCTTTGTGATGTTTCTAACGCCGAGCATCCGCACCAACCATACACTGCTGCCCGTGGCCTGTATTCTGGCATTCGGCGGGATCTGGGTAGAGAAGGGCATGGGTCTGATCGTTCCGGGCTTTATCCCCACACCCATCGGCGAAGTAACCGAGTATTTCCCGACCCTGATTGAAGTTATGACGACAATCGGCCTCTGGGCGATGGGCTTTTTCATACTTTCCATCCTGCTCAAGGGTGCTGTTGGCATTCTTCTTGGCGAGCTTAAATATGGCGGCAGCAATGTGGCTGCATGCAAATCAAGGTAAGGCGACAACCATGAAAAAACGTGCATCCAATCTAATGCTTTTAGCATTATTCTGCGTGGTGATTTCCCCTACGCTCGCGGCGGCAGAAGTAACCTGCTTCGAAAGCCGTAAGGGCGCTTCGGAAGTCGTGCAACGCGACCTGCAACCTGGCCTACCTAATGTGAAATGTTCGCCCAAAACCGGTGCGGTGCTTTGGTGGGGTGATCCTTTCGACGGTACTGTACCGCTAGGCGAGATGCCGCTGATGGACAAAATCCCGGAGGGACATGCCGTCGTTAAACCGCGTTCCGAGAAGATGACCATTTTGCCGATGTGCGGCATAGCCTGTCATAACGGTGTCGGACCTGCGTTTAGTCCTCCAACGCTGCCGAAGGATAAGAAACCGACTCCGATCCCAACCATGGAAAGCCTGTTGCCGGAAATCAAAAACTTGCAGCACGGTCGCGGTCGCATCTGGTGTCTCGATTGTCATAACACGACCCAGCGTAATAAATTCGTCGATAATTTCGGTGATCCGATCAGCTTTGATCAGCCGCAGCTTTTATGCGGCAAGTGTCACGGTGACAAACTGCGGGACTGGCGGGATGGCATTCATGGCAAACGGATCGGTGAATGGGCCAGTACTGACAAAAAACGCTGGTTTACCTGCACTGAATGCCACAACCCGCACAACGTTCAGGATGGTGCCAGAAACCGGGGATTCATCCAGATTGAACCGGAATCGCCCCCTCAACTTCCTCATGGGATGCAAGATGCCAAGTACGAATTGTTAGAGGGTGTTGCTCACTGATGTCGCATGACCCGGACGACACATCATTAAAACCTACGTCTGATCAACGCAGGGGTGATCCTACTTGGATTGCCCCCGCGCTGACGGCATCGGAAAAAACGCGAGTTATTGGAAAAACGAGCGTATTTTTTGGACCACCGCTTGCCATTCTTGCAGAGGGACAAAAGAACACCCTAGAGATCAGCGGCAAGCTCAACCGCACTGCCGAGCGCTACCTGGAAATTCTAAAGCACCATGGCCTGGAACTTACCGAATCCGAACGGCGGTGCCTTATCCATATTTGCCACATTGGGTTCATGGCGCCGATGGAAATCCTGGAATTGCCTGATGAAGTAAGGCTGACTGCGTTTGAATGTGCAGATTTGAACAAGGATTTACTGGCCGAGAAACTTGAATCAGCCAGCTTTGCAGATCTGGTTGCCATCGTTGAGTCACTGGGATTCTGAGAAATAGAAAATCCAAGTGCGACAATAAGTTATTTGCAAAAGTTATTCCACTATCAATACCTTCGCCATTAAATGACGGGCACAGGCAAGTGAATACGGTCAAGAGAGGCCACTTGCCTGACGATGGCATCAATGGAAATGAGGTTAGGGGTTCCATCGAAGAACTTTTGATTACCATTTTATAGTTCTTTAGCTATATTTTGCGTAATAGCGCCGCCTCGCTGAACTCCTCAACGCCCCTGGCTACGACCTTCAGGCCCAAGGTATGGCCCACCCAGTCAATCACCCCGCCCTAAAGGGCGGGGCTTGTAGAGCCAATCGACAAGCCTGGGATTAACCAGCCTAAATCCAAGCAATCGGGCTACGTTGCAACGAAGTAAAAGCTTGTCCTGCGCGCAGTCGCAGGAACTCACCTT
>CAUYTW010000011.1 GCA_963575715.1 Gammaproteobacteria bacterium
ACTTTGTGATGCGAATTTCAAAAAACTCGACTCCTTACGTCGAGTTCACGTTAAATAAATTCCAATATTTTCAATTAGTTGCGAAGGATATCCTTGTAGTAACTTTTTAGCGGAATCAAACGGTTAACATTCAACTGTTTAACTCCTAATTTTTAGAAACAGGAAATAATCGTAATGGTTATTCCAGGCAAAAATACCGCGCTGCCCGTGGCGGCGCTTTCTTTCTTGATGCTGGTGGCCCTTTATCTGCTTTCGGCTGCCACTCGGGATACTGCTGAGTTCGGTCGTCTTTATTCATGGCTCATCATCATAAATGGGGTATTGCTGATTGTTCTGGTAATACTTATCGGGAGTAATGTCTATCAGCTAGTTACCCAGTATCGGGCGGGGGTCATTGGTTCACGCATGACATTGCGCTTGGCGGTGGTGTTCATGGCATTGTCGCTGGCTCCGGCAAGCACGGTGTATTACTTTGCCCAAGGGTTTTTAGATCGGGCGATTGATAGTTGGTTTGATGCCCGTATCGGAAAAACCCTCGATGAAAGTTTGGACCTAGGACGTACTGCATTGGACGCAGCGATGCGCGAGCGGCTGCGACAAGTAACACGACTTGCCGCTGAACTCGTCGATAATTCTGAGCGTATGACGGTGTTGACCCTTGACGACCTACGTGGACGAAGCGGAGCCACTGAGTTGAGCCTAGTGACCCTCAACGGTGAGTTCGTGGCCGCCAGCCACGCCGACCCCATTGTGGTTTTACCCCATCGACTCACGGAAGCCGTGCTTGATCGGGTGCGTCAAGATAATTCTTATGTCGGTCTTGCTTCGGAGCCAGGCTCGGGCACGGGGATGCAGGTACGCGTGGCCCTCAAAATCTTCACCAATAATCCCAATGTTGGAAATAATTTGCTGATCCTGCACGCGCTATTTCCCATCGCCGAGCGTCTCTCGACCCTGACTACGAGCATTCAAGGTGCCTATGACCAGTATCGAGAGCTATCCTATCTACGTCAGCCACTTAAATTCAGTTTTTCCCTGACGCTTGCCATGGTATTGATACTCTCGCTGGCGATGGCGGTCTGGGCAGCCTTTTTTTCCGCTCGGCATCTGGCGGCGCCAGTGTCGAACCTCGCTCGTGCGAGCCGTGCCGTGGCCGCCGGTGATTATGATGTTCGTCTTCCGACACCCGCCAACGATGAATTGGGATTATTGGTCGCTTCGTTCAATGACATGATCGAGAAGATCGCCCTGGCGAGAGACGCTGCTCGGCGTGGTCAAGCGCAGATCGAAGGACAGCGCGCTTACCTAGAGGCGATTCTTGCCCATCTTTCCTCTGGGGTGGTTACCCTTGATATTCACGGTGTTCTGCGAAGCGCCAACCGCGCGGCGGGTCAGATTCTGGCCGTGGATCTAGACCACGGACTTACCCTGGAATACTTGACTACCGCTCGTCCCCATCTTTCCCCTTTGCTGGATGTCCTAGAGGCGCATCTTGCTGCGGGAAGCAAGGATTGGCGCCAGGAAGTGACTTTGACTCGACTCGGAGCCGGGCGTCAGGTATTGATGTGCCATGGAACGATTCTGACTGAGCTGGTTGGGATGAAGCGCAGCGTGGTGGTTCTGGATGACATTACTCCGCTTCTTCAGGCCCAGCGTACCATTGCCTGGAGTGAAGTCGCGCGGCGTTTAGCTCACGAAATCAAAAATCCGCTCACACCCATTCAGCTTTCGGCAGAACGCCTGCGTCATAAATATCTCAAGCGCATGAATCCCGAAGATGCAGAACTCCTCAATCGCCTTACCCATACCATCATTCAGCAGGTTGAGGTAATGAAGGAAATGGTGAATGCTTTCTCGGAGTACGCCCGAGCGCCTAAGATGGAACCTCGTCCATTACTGCTCAATACTGTGATCAACGAAGTTGCCGACCTTTATCGTGGTCACGAAGGCGCAACGCTGATCCTGGATTTAGCAACGAATTTACCCTTGCTGGAAGCTGACCTGGGTCGATTACGTCAACTACTGCATAATTTAATCAAGAATGCCCTGGAGGCTGTAGCAGGAATCGAACAGCCCAGCATTACCTTGCGGACCCGCAATCTGTACGAAAATAATAATCGTTACGTAGAATTGCGAGTCGAGGATACTGGACCTGGGATTCCCGAGCACATCATGGCTCGTCTGTTTGAACCCTATGTCACCACCAAAATTCGGGGAACTGGGCTGGGACTGGCGATTGTCAAACGGATTATTGAGGAACACAGCGGCTGGATCCGAGCCGAAAATCCCGAGGGTGGCGGAGCGGTAATCGTGGTTCGGTTGCCGGTGACGGGTCAAGAACCCCTTGAGCCTTCAGGATCGAGGGGCTTGTGAGGTAAAACTCATATTTCCTCCCCATTGCTAAAGCCAGGGGGTATCTCGGGGACAATGATGACTTTATTTGTCCGTTCGCTTGGCATTGGTCCTGATTTAGTGCTTCTGCATGGATGGGGATTCCACGGTGGAATATGGGATGACCTGCTTGAGATTCTGTTGAGATTGGGGCATCGAGTCCATGTAGTGGATTTACCCGGCCATGGACGCAGCAATGCCTCGGCTGCGTCATCAAATATCGACGACTGGGCGCAAGCGGTACGAGAAGTAGTGCCTAGCGGATCAGCTTGGATGGGGTGGTCGCTAGGTGGGATGGTAGCTCTTGCCGCAGCCACGCTTGATCCCACGGGAATCAGGGCACTGATAATGGTAGGCGCTTCACCGCGTTTTGTGCGTGGATCAGACTGGCCGGCCGCGTTGGCACCGGAACTCTTGGCTGAATTCGGGCGTGGTCTGAAGGAAGACTGGCGCTCGACGCTGTCGCGTTTTCTTGCCCTTCAAACACGTCCGGGCACAAGTCAAATCATGCGCCGACTACGGACATTGATGCTCGCTTTTCCGCCTGATCCCGCCGCTCTAACCCAAGGATTAACGCTGCTGCGAGAAACCGATTTACGTCCGCGACTGTCACGCGTCACCTGTCCGACGATGGTACTTTTGGGAGCACGCGATACCCTAGTTCCAGTCGAGGTATCAACCAATTTGGCACATTTACGACCAGATTGGAAAATTTGCCATTTGGCCGAAGCTGGGCATTTACCTTTCCTTACCCACCAAGCAGAATTCCTGTTCGCCATGAATTTAGAGTCTGCAGCTAATCTGTCATTCTGCGCTCAGTCGCAGAACTTGCAATCTTTTTAGGGCCTATTAACACTAACTGAACATATCTAAAGTTAGACCAAAGGTAATAAAAAAATTAAACATGATATCCAACTTATCAAATTTTGTAAAAATCCTTCTGAATCTTTTTAATCTCCTAAATAATAGCTTTTCAATTTTTTCAAAAATTATCGCAGTTACTATCATGTTTTTACTCCTCTTTTAGTGTTAATAGGTCCTAAAGAACTTGCAGACCGTAAACCGTACATTATCATGGATTCGTCATGTCCCATCGATCCAATATCAAAACTACGCTTCAGAAAACCCGTCAACGCTATCAGGCTATATTTGAGCAAGCTGCGGTCGGGATCGCGCGGTTGGCGCTTGATGGACATTGGTTGGAAGTCAATCAAAAATTTTGTGAAATTGTTGGTTATAGTCACGAGGAATTATTGCGACTCAGCTTTCAGCGCATTACTCATCCTGACGATTTAGGTTCAGATCTCGCTCAAGTTGAACGAATGCTGCAGGGTGAAATTAACAATTATTTCAAGGAAAAGCGTTATATTCGCAAGGATGGTACTACCGTGTGGATCAATTTGAATCTCTCGTTGGCGCGGCTGCCATCAGGGGAACCAGACTATTTTATTTCCGTAATTCAGGATATTCAACGTCATAAAGAAGCAGAAATGGCGCTTCAGCTTGAAGAGCGACGTTATCGAGCGGTAGTGGAAACTATCCTTGATGGTTTTTGCGTATTACGTGCGAGCGACGGATTGATTCTTGAAGTTAATAATATTTATTGTCAGCTCTCGGGATATGACCGAGAAGAATTGCTCACCATGAGCATCACTGACCTTGAGTATAAGGAATTTCCACCGGAAACAGCATCCTCTATTGAAAAAATAATTCAAAGTGGTGGCGATGTCTTCAAAAGCCATCATCGACGCAAAAATGGTGAAATTTGGCCGGTAGAAGTAATGGTCACCTATAGTGACATCGAGAATGGCCTTTTTTTTGCGTTTATGCGCGATATTCACGAACGATGTATTAATCGTGCGTTGTTGGATCTACGCCGCCGCCTATCCGATCTCGTCTATCAAGGTTCCCTAGACACGTTGATGCAAATTGCCCTGGATAGTGCAGAGCAATTAACTAATAGTCATATTGGCTTTTTGCATTTTGTGGCAACTGATCAGCAAAATATTTCACTTCAGATTTGGTCCACCAATACCAAAAAAACTTTTTGTAGTATTGCAAATCAGGGATTCAATGGATTGCACTATCCAATTACTAATGCGGGAGTCTGGGTGGATTGTGTCCTGCAACGTCGTCCCGTGATTCATAACGACTACGCCAGCCTACCCCACAAAAAAGGATTGCCGGCAGGTCATCCTGAAGTGTTGCGGGAGCTAATCGTGCCATTGATCCGTAATGGGCTGATCGTGGCACTGATTGGCGTGGGCAACAAGGTGACGGATTATATCGATGCTGATATTGAGGTGGTACTTGATGTCGGAGACATACTTCTTGGCTACATGGAGCGAAAACGCGCCGAGGAACGTATTGATTTCATGGCCTACTATGACGCGCTCACTGGCCTGCCTAACCGTGTCCTGTTGTTCGACCGTATCAACCAAGCCATGGCTCAAGCCAAACGCTCCGGGGTTTTAATCGCGCTGGCTTATCTGGATTTGGATGGCTTCAAACCCGTCAATGACCTCTATGGTCACGAGGTGGGTGATCAATTGTTGGTCGCCTTTGCCCAACGTCTTACTCGCGCCTTACGTGAGATCGACACTTTAGCGCGTCTGGGAGGGGATGAATTTGTTCTGGTGCTGACCGGCCTAAGCCAGCTTAATGAAGGAGAAATTATTCTACGGCGTCTGCTAAATACTTTGGAACAGCCTTTTCAAATCGACCATCACGAAATTCTACTTAACGCAAGCTTAGGTTTTACCGTTTATCCCATTGATCAATGCGATGCCGAAATCCTTTTGCGCCACGCTGATCAAGCGATGTATCAGGCCAAGCGACAGGGTAAAAATCAGATTCGTCTTTACGACATTGTTCAGGACATGCGCTTGCGTGCGAATCAGGAAATTCTTGACGAATTACGTCAGGCCATAGTAAACGATGAACTGATTTTTCATTACCAACCAAAGATTCATTTGACCAGTGGCGAGATTATAGGAGTAGAGGCGTTAATTCGCTGGCAGCATCCACGTCGTGGTCTGTTGTGGCCAGATGAATTCCTGAATGTTTTGGATAGCGCACCAGAAGAAGCCGCCATGCTCGATAAATGGGTAATTCGTCGAGCACTCATCGAAATTGCCGCTTGGGAAAACGCTGGTGAACCTATTTCGGTAAGTGTCAATATCAGTCCACGGCAATTGTCCCAAATTAGCTTTCTTGATTTCATTCGTGATCAGGTATCACAGTGGCCGACAAGCGTGGTAGCTAAATTGGAAATCGAGGTATTGGAATCGACAGCGGTGACCGACATGGAACAACTCACCAAGGTCATGAAGGATTGTGTTGAACTGGGAATCCGTTTTGCTTTGGATGATTTTGGTACCGGCTATTCATCCCTAATCCATATTCGCCATCTACCCGTTCACTGGATAAAACTTGACCAAAAATTTGTGCGCGGTATGTTGGAAAACGCTGATGATCTCAAAATTATTGAGGGGGTAACGCGCCTAGCCCGAGATTTTCAATATTCCATTATCGCCGAGGGCGTGGAAACCATGGAACTCGCCGCGCTACTTATTGATCTAGGTTGCCCGCTAGGCCAGGGTTATGGTATCGCCAAGCCAATGCCGGCAGAGTTGCTGTCAGAATGGCGTCGGACCTGGCCCCATGATGTTCGTTATCGAAATCTCCGCCGTCTTGATCCATCAGGCCCGGTGGATGCCCTACTCCAAATCATTATTCTGGATATTCAACGTTGGAGTGATGACCTCGCACGTTTTATCGAAACCGACGGCAAAAGTACTTGTCCCAGCCTTTGCGTGGATCAATGCGAAATTACCTGCTGGTGCAACGGTTTAGGACGATTTCGCTACGGAGAGCACCCCAGTTTTCCCTTTCTTGCCGTGCGTCATCGCGCTCTCCACATCCTCGCTGCTGATTTGCTGGATCAGTTTGAACACGGTCATCATCATGCCATGCGCAGTAGTTTGGCGCGGTTGTATGCCCAGCGGGATGACGTAATCGAGATGTTGCAGAATCTATCCTTAAAGACGGTACAAAAACTATAAGCTGTTTTCAGCAATTCATGGACTGTAATCAGCCTGGGTTAATAATGGTCATGGCTTATTCAAAAAATTATTTTATTATTTTTAGTTTAATCATCATGGCCGTCGCAATTTATCTTCCGGGAATCCGAGAATGGGCGGTCCTGGATGATTTTATCAATATTACCCAAAATATTGATATCCATTGGCGATATCTAGGCTGGAATGAATTCACCGCCGCTGTGGATTCTGGCATAAGTGGGCCTTTTGGGCGGCCACTGGCGATGTTGAGTTTTGGTCTAAATTATTATTTCAATCCCCAAAATCCGCTTTCAAGTGCAAAATTGACCAATATTGTCTTGCACGCAATTTCTGGAGTATTAGTATATAACCTGGCCCTTAAACTTTTGCCGTATTGGCGACCACACACGCCAGACATCCAGTGGTTTGCTTTTTTTATTGGGTTATTATGGGTTCTACACCCATTGCATGTCAGTACCGTCTTGTATACGGTACAACGAATGACCTTGCTCTCAGGACTATTTTGTTTGGTGGGACTACTTGCTTTCGTGCATGGCAGAGAACGATTGATGCTCGGAGAAGAAGACGGCGTGTGGTGGATTGCATGTGGTAACTTGATTGCGGGTGGCCTGGCGGTATTAAGCAAGGAAAATGGCGCCCTGCTTGGGCATTTTGAATTGGTATTGGAATTAATATTTTTTCGTTTTTCCGCATCTTCTCGTCTTGGCAGAAAAAAATTTATTGCCATGGCGACAGTAGCAATACCTATTTTCGTAATTTCGGGTTATCTTCTACAACAGTGTATAACAGGATCTGGCTACGGATCACGTAGCTTTAATTTAATCCAGCGTTTATTAACTGAAGCGCGGATATTATGGTTCTATATCTGGTTATTGGTGGTACCCGATCACACTAATATGAGTCTCTATCATGATGATTTAGAAATATCGACGGGATGGCTGCAACCTTGGACAACCCTGCCAGCGGTAATTTTGTGGTTAATAGTCGTGATTGCATCAATGATTGCCTGGCGGCGGAAACAAGCATTGCCGTTGGTTTTTGGATTGTGGTGGTTTCTTGTGACGCATTTGCTGGAATCGACGGTTATCCCTCTGGAACTTGTATTTGAGCATAGAAATTATCTTGCGGTATTTGGCATTGTGATGCCCATGGTGTTTTATTTTGGTATTGCTATCACAAAGATTACAGGGCGAAAATTATATGTTCTGGTGGTGGGCGCAACATTAATTGGAACGCTGTGGATAGCTGAAGTGTGGGCACGGGTTAATGAATGGACAGAAATCAGGTCATTTTTTTCAACCTTGCTATTGCGTCATCCACAATCACCGCGTGCTTGGGCCGAGGCTGCATCGCTAATGGTGGATGTGAAGGATTTCGTTAACGCAGTGGCAAATTATCAACAGGCAGCGGCACTGGATAAACGTGAAGCAGGCTATCGTCTCAGGGAAGTATGTTATCGAATGGTGTCGGGACAAGAAGTAACCGTTACATTATTAGAAGATACTCGATATCGTCTGTCTCAATATCCTATTACCCCAATCACGATTCTTGCATTGCTGAACTTAGGTAAAATAGCAGAAAATTTTGATGCTACCCAGCGTGAAAAAATCATTCCAATATTGAGAGCAGCAGTAGCAAATCTGAACTGGTCAAATCATAATGTACGCGGGCTTGGTTATTTTCGTTTAGGTAATCTGGAATACTATAATGGCTACCACGATGCAGCCTTACGAAATTGGGAACTAGCGGTGGATTTAATGCCTAAAAAAATACACTGGCGAGGAGTGATGCTTGATTTAGTAGATATCTACCTGGCACGCGAGATGAAGGATAAGGCTCGAAATACACTAGCAAAAATCGAGGCAGAAGGCATGGATGATGTAGATTCCGAACAGTGGAAACGTTTCACGCGGGTACGCCACCTTATTCAGGATGGTGACACCACAAAATAATGAGCAGTTACCATACATCCCATAGCTAAAGCTAGGGGTATCCCAGAAAAATGATGACGAAAATCAGGAGCAATTCAGTTGTCCACTTCACGTTATACCGACTGGTCTCCCATTGGTAAGGGAGCTTCCGCGATTGTGTTCAAGGTTTTTGACCAGGAATTGAAACGCCCGGTTGCTATCAAATTGCTCAGGCACGAGTACGCAGAAAATCCTGACTTTATGGAGAGCCTGCGCCAAGAGGTGCGAATCTCCCATGACATCTATCATCGGGATATTTGTCCCATCTATGAGATTTATCGAGGCCCCTGTCCCAGTGAAATGGAGACAACCCGTGAGGTGTGCATCGGCATCGTCATGGAGCTGATCGACGGCTGCGAATTAAAAAAATGGATAGATAACAATAAACATCGATTACGCGACACCGCCGCAGAGCGTTTCGACCTATTGCGTCGGGTTACCACCGCATTAATAACCGCCCATGCTCACATCACTCATCGTGACCTCAAGCCGGCGAACATTTTGCTGCGCCAGTGCAATATAGGACAGCCGGTAATTATGGATCTCGGAATTGCCTTACTTGGAAACACGGATAATCAAATTGCCGGAACTCCTCGCTATATGGCACCAGAACAATACACCAATCCCAATCGCGTGGATGCCCGAGCGGATCTCTTTGCCTTGGGTGTGATGGCCTACGAGATGTTTACCGACAAGACCCCGCCTACTTCACTTTGCAACGTGATGCGCACCGGGAAACCGCCTCACCCGCGACGCGACGAGATTCAACAGCCGAGCAGTTATTTCTCCGGGTTACCGCGCAGCTTAGACGAAATCATCATCCAGCTCATGGCCTATGAACCAGAAGATCGGCCCAGCTCTGCCGCCGAAGTGTTGAAGCTGCTGGAAAGCGTACCCCAACCACCGTGGGAAATCGCACGCGGCGGATCCGACGATCTGGAGTGGATATCGGTGCCAGGAGGAAAATATATGATCGGTGCCAGTCCAAGTGATCGTCTTGCCCATCAGAACGAAAAACCACGCCGCGAGGTTGAAATTTCGCCTTTTCAGATAACCGCCTACCCAATCACTAATCAAAATTACCGTAATTTTTTGCAGTCCACTGGTTATCGCAAACCGCCATTTCTCGATAGCCCTGAGTTTGGTCCAGATGATCATCCGGTGGTAGGAGTGAGCTGGGATGACGCGCGGGAATTCGCGCGTTGGGTAGGCGGCGATCTGCCAAGTGAAGCACAGTGGGAATACGCTGCACGCAGTGGTCAACGCATTTCCCAAGGAAGCGTTTATCCCTGGGGTAGCGAGCCGCCAACTGCGACGCTTGCCAATATCAACGCCACCTGCTCGCGCTCGACTTCTCCTGTGAACGCTTATCCTGGAGGCCGCAATGCCTTTGGTTTGCATGATTTATGCGGCAATGTCTGGGAATGGTGCCTTGATTCTTGGTCGGATGGATATTATTCCTCTCTGGCTAATTGTGTTCGCGATCCGGTCAATACCGAGCGGGGAGAAGAACGTAGCTTGCGGGGAGGGAGTTACGACAGCCTACCCTCTCAAGGCCGTTGCACCGCCCGCTATCATACCCAACGAGCGAGTCAGTGGCCCTGGGTCGGATTCCGCGTGGTAAAGCCAGTGGCGGCATAATTTGGTTATATCCGCCATACATATAGTGGACCGCTAAAATCAGATAGCGGTAAAACTTGAGAGGGAGGAGGGGCATTGGGTGCGATAAAGGTATTGCTCACGAGCAACGCACCGGGGCGCAGCTCGTCCTGGGCCTTGATCCACAATTGTTCCATAGGCGCGGGTGAAAGAAAGCAGTAAACCACGTCGTATTCACCAAGCGTCAGATCCCAAAAATTACCCCAGCGTACCCGACAGTTACCACGCCACCCGAGCAATAATCGCGCAATTAACCATGGTAACGGCGCTGATTCCACGCCTTCAAAATGGCCTTGAGGATGGAGAACCGCGAGGCGCGCCAATAATCCTCCCGGACCGCAGCCTAAATCGATGAATCGAAACTGCCCACCAGGAAGAAGGGTATTTAATGCCCGACACGCTGCGCCTCCCGACAAATACAACGGCACTCGTTCGCGCACGGTATTACGTTCGATGATCCAGACCACCACGAAGGCTCCGAGCCAGGCCAGGGGCGGCAGGCGGACCGCGAGACCGAGCGTGAACGCAAATGGAAACAAGAGTTGAAACAAAATCCACCAGCGGGCCAGCGATAATCTGGCGGTAATTACCGCCGCCAGCACTCCCTGAAATGTGACTACCACAATGGCAGGTAACGATACTCCTGCGGCTAGAACCAACCAGGATGTGGTCAAGAGCACGATAATCTGAACTAGAAGAACGGCACTGACCGGCCAACGATGCTGCATGACATGCCATGCCGCCAGCATAGCCGCGTGGTTCACCTGGTTCCGATCCGTTTTTCGGACGGT
This sequence comes from Gammaproteobacteria bacterium, assembly GCA_963575715.1. NCBI lineage: Bacteria > Pseudomonadati > Pseudomonadota > Gammaproteobacteria > Gammaproteobacteria bacterium. The sequence goes on from CAUYTW010000011.1 coordinate 10,894, forward strand.
TTGCTGGAACTGGATTGACTTGGTGTTGGTGGTTGTGCAGGTTGAATTATCGGTGGGACAGGTATAGGTAACGTAGGCAGTGGAATAGGAGAAATTCCCGGCAAGTTGGTCACGCCTTTTTTACCCGCCTCGACCACGGGACCGCTGTTTTCAATCAGCTGATGTTCCGTGGTGCGATTCATCACGATGATTGAGATACGCCGATTAATTGGATTTAAAGGATTTTTTGGGTCCAGAGGAACGCTTTCAGCAAGCCCCACGATGCGTAAAAATTTATTCTCTTTAATTCCTCCATTCACTAAAGCGCGCCTGGCTGCATTGGCGCGTTCGGTCGAAAGTTCCCAATTGCTGTAGCCCCGCCCACTCCCGCTATAGGGACGAGCATCGGTGTGGCCGGTGATGCTCACCCGATTGGGGAGCTGATCGATAAGAGGAGCAATCTGCTTCATGATTTCGGTGGCATAAGACTCCATCCGGGTTGAACCTATATCGAACATCGGACGCTTATCCTCGTCTACCACCTGGATGCGCAACCCCTCGGTAGTGATATCGATTCCGAATTGTCCGCTATACTGATGCAATAGTTCGCTTTTATTAATGAGGTCTTGCAATTTCTCCTTGGTTTTTTGAAGATTCATTACATCCATCTGGATCTGTTCAGCATCGATTTCGTTATCGGTATCAGCTTCACTATTGTTTTTTAATTCATTGGTCACGATACCTTTTTTATTGGAAACAAAGGCACCATCCATTTCCTCGGCGCTAAATGCCTGTTTGTCGCGCGTTCCGGTATTGGTTTTTTTGACTTGACCATAACTACGAGTTATATCCTCACCACCGCCATGAATCACACTGGTCGCATCACCCGATCCGCGACCGCCTAGCAGGGAGGGCTTCCAAGGATTCATGAAATAATCAGCAATTCCTTTCTTATCGCCATCGGTTGTCGAACCTAGCAACCACATAAGCAGAAAGAAGGCCATCATGGCGGTCACGAAATCGGCATAGGCAAGTTTCCACGCCCCGCCGTGGTGACCTCCGGCGTTCTTTTTAACCTTCTTAATGATAATGGGGCGTTCGTCGTTGGCCATGTTATCGTTTTTAGCGAGTGAACCACGTAAACATCAAAAAAAGAATAGGCCATCCATGGGCGAGGATGCCGAGGCATAGGCTTTGCGAGGAATGCGTCCCGCGAGGTAAGCCGCTCGCCCTGCCTCTACGGCCCGTTTCATCGCGGAAGCCATTAATACCGGATTGCGCGCAGAGGCAATAGCGGTGTTCATCAGTACTCCATCGCATCCCAGCTCCATGGCGAGGGAAGCATCCGAGGCAGTCCCAACACCTGCATCGACCACTACAGGAATTTTAGCGTTTTCAACAATTTGTCGGATATTAAACGGATTGCGTATTCCCAGCCCTGAACCGATGGGAGCCGCCAGCGGCATCACCGCTACACAACCCAATGCCTCCAGGCGTTGCGCCATGAGCACATCATCCGTAGTGTAGACCATCACTTCGAACCCTTCCTTGACCAACACCTCGGTTGCTTTTAGGGTTTCCACCAAGTCAGGATAAAGGGTTTTAGGATCGCCCAATACTTCTAGTTTCACTAAAGAATGGCCATCGAGCAGTTCTCGCGCCAGGCGACAAGTACGAATAGCCTCCTCAGCCGTATAGCAACCTGCGGTATTGGGCAAAATGGTATAACGATCTGGAGACAGGGTGTCCAGCAGGTTGGCTTGACCTGGATCTTGGCCAAGATTGGTTCGACGGACAGCGACCGTCACGATCTCAGCACCGGCAGCTTCGCTGGCTAGACGTGTCTGTTCCAGGTCACGATATTTTCCAGTACCGGTGAGGAGGCGGGAAGAATAGACTTTACCCGCGATTACCCAAGGGTCATCAGCGGGTATATAAGGTTTGTCAATCATCAGTGTCTCCGAGAAACCTCGCCCGTGAGGGTGGGAGGAAAGAAGACGGTTTGTTGCAACCGTCCAGTAAAAACGCCGGTCTTTCCCGGCGGTCAGGCCATGCAGCCCAAGTGACGCACATTTTGCGGGGTGATCTCGTTCTTTGTTAAGGCGGACAATGTTCTTGAGATATCTTAACCACCACCAATGGCATGGACAATTTCCACTCGGTCGCCATGACGCAGGCAGTGGTTAAGGTAGGTACTACGCGGTACCACTTCTTGATTTATCTCCACCGCCAAGCGACGTCCGATGAGTTCAAGGGACTTTAACAACTCGGCAATGTTGATGTCGTCGCGTACTTGTCGCGGTTGCCCGTTAAGGATAATTTCCATGTCGTCTAGCCTAAGACTTGCGTTGCGTATGGTCAACCATCACAGAAGTTGCGCGGTTGAATAATTAGGTTCAACATTCTCAATCAGTTATGTTGCCATGCCGAGGATCTATGAAAAGTTTGTCAGTGTCCTCAACCCTACTCACGTTTGGTATGTTGCTGGGATATGCTGCTTGCGAGGAAAACCTTCCCGATCCTACCAGACCCGCGTTTACAACAGCGATTAACGTCGTCGAAGAAGCTCCCGTTACCAATGACAGCTTGGCGTTACAGTCAATTCTAATCGGTAGCCACGACCGTTGGGCCATAATCAACGGCCAAATTGTTAAGGTGGGTGACTCGGTGAGCGGAACACGATTGATCCGCATTGAAGGGGATGAAGTAATTTTAGCGCGCGGTGACGAGCGGGAAATCCTTAAACTGTTCCCGAACCTTGACAGGAATTCCTTGTCCGGGCGGAAAAATTAACCATGATTTTGAGAAGCTACTTTTTGACGATCCTGACGTGGGCATTGACTGCCTGCACCACGTTCGACGTCAGACGCGATGATCTGACCGAACAAATTGATCGTGAACTGAGCCAGGCCACAAAGATCGATGACTCACTACAAGCCCATGTGGAAAACACCCTGCTGCCTCCGCTCGCTATCCCGTTAGCGGTCAATGGCACCGACGAACCGGAACAACGGTTTACCCTTACGGTTAATAATGCTCCGGCACGCGAAGTCTTTATCGGCCTCGCGGTCGGTACTCCTTACAGTATTTTGCTTCATCCCGAGGTGACCGGGAGTGTCTCGCTCAGTCTTAAAAACGTGACTCTGTTCGAGGCACTGGATACGCTGCGCGATGTCTATGGTTATGATTATCGTTTGGAGGGTAAGCGCGTCATGGTGTTGCCATTGACGCTGCAAACACGCATATTCCGTGTCAACTATTTGATCGGCAAACGCGAAGGTTCATCGGAATTGCGTGTAATCTCTGGTTCGGTCAGCAATCGTGAATCTTCTAATACCGCGCAGTCGAATTCTTTCTCAGCCCCCAATACCACCTCTGGCAATAACAGCAACGCCTTGCCACAAGAAAATAGCCATATTACCACCGAATCAAAAATGGATTTTTGGACTGACCTCTCACAGGCCATTACCAGCTTGATTGGTCATGAATCTGGTCGTAACGTGGTTATTAATCCACAAGCGGGTATTGTGGCAGTACGGGCCATGCCGGCTGAATTACGCGATGTTGCCGATTTTCTCCGCACCATGAAGCTTTCAGTGGAACGTCAGGTGATTTTGGAAGCAAAAATCATCAATGTCACCCTGAATGATAGCTATCAGGCGGGCATCAACTGGTCAGCCATGGCCAACTCCGGCCACCAGTCGCTGGTATTCGGCAAATCTTCGGAAAATTTCAATGCCAATGCCACAGGAACGACGCTCGATACTAAATATTCTACTCTGGACAATACCGCTCTTACTGTCGGCGGTGGCCTATTCGGTATTTCCTTCGTCCATAAAAATTTCAAGGCTCTGCTGGAATTCCTGCAAACGCAGGGTCAAATTCAAGTACTATCTAGCCCCCGCATTGCTACTCTGAACAACCAAAAAGCCGTGCTCAAGGTGGGTACCGATGAATTTTTCGTCACGGGAGTCAGCTCTAGTTACTCGCTGGCTGCCGCTAATGGCACTACTTCTCAAACCACGCCCAATGTCACGTTGCAACCATTTTTTTCCGGTATCACACTTGATGTAACTCCAAGGATTGATGAGGAAAATTATGTAATTTTGCATATCCATCCCTCGGTCAGCGAAGTTTCTCAATCAAGCCAGCGTATTGATCTGGGAAATAATGGTGTGCTTAACCTGCCGCTTGCCAAAAGTAACGTAAGCGAAACCGACAGCATCATTCGCACCCGTAATGGCCAGATCGTTGCTATCGGTGGGTTAATGACCCAAAGTATGAATAATGACCGTGCCCAATTACCGGGCATTGGTGATTTACCCGTGGTGGGTGAATTATTCCGTAATACCAATCAGTCCCTCGTCAAAAAAGAGTTGGTAATTTTACTTAAAACCACGGTAGTTCAGGATGATGATGCCTGGATTCAATCAATTCGTGATTATAAAAATTAACTCAAGTTGCTACCTATTTGCCTTTCTCCCCCTCTCCCTTTGGGAGAGGGGCCCGGGGGTGAGGGATAATTCCTCAACATTAGTCAAAAGTCCCTCACCCCAACCCCTCTTCCAAAGGGAGAGGTGCTATTTGGTTATACATCATAATAGGTAGCAACTTGGGTTAAAAATTAGCGAGAAAACCCACGGCTGGTAGGACGAAAACAGCAGGTGCGAAACACGCCCAGGTCCGCATGAAAAAGTCTGCGGCAAGGTTTGCAGGAACCGAAGCTGTGTTGCAACATGGGCGAGGGAAGCGAAGCCGCGAGGCTTCCGTCACCAGGTCCGTAAAGACTGACCGCCGGGAAAGACCGGCCATTTCTACCGACGGTTGCAAAAACCGTCTCCTTTCCTCCCCGTCCTGAAAGAGGCGGGGTTTCTCGGAGACACTGATGAATCAAGAAAAAGATGAAAAAAGTAGGATATGGGGTTTTGGATGCCTGCTGTGGCTGGTAGTTGCCATGGCGAGCGCGGAAGTACCTGAGGCACCACCACCAGCGGCAACAACTGCGGTGGAGGAGAAAGCGGCGGCGGAAACAACCATGGAAGATACCGGACCAAAAGCAGCGGTTGCTCCGGCACCTGAGCCAGCTTCAGTCTCAACGCCGGAGGAAAAAACCGTTGTAGAGGATATTTCCGCTCCCACAGTCAGCATGGAGGCACCGGCAACGGAAACTAGCCCAACAACGAAAGAGCAGGTGTCGGTATCGGTTGAGACTTCATCTCCTCAAGCAACAACGCCTGAACCAACCTGCGAGGCAACAACGGCTACGGAAGAGTTAGCCTCGCTACGTGAGAATCTGGCCAAGATGGAGGCAGAACGCAATGCAGCGATCAATCAGCTAACGGAAATTCGCGCCGACGTGGATGCGATACGCGAAGATCAGGCCGCCGCTCGGACCCGCGCCACCGAGTTGGAAACGGATTTGCGCGCTGCGCGTACCCGGATAACCATATGTCGGGAACGCACGCGCCGTGATTCAGCGACGATAGCGGATGTGGAATCAAAGCTGCATGACGCTATGGAAGCAGCGCGCCACTGTGGCGAAAACTTAGTGAGTTCCGAAAATCATGCGCGTGCCGAAATTGACCTCTCGCGGCAAGAGATAAAAAATTTGACCCAGGTCGTCGATGGACTCAAGGATCAATTGGAGCAACGCGAGAAAGCACTGCGGGAAACTGTGGAACAACTTGCGCAACGCGACGAATCGTTAACCACGGTGCGTGCGCAACTTCAAGATCGAGAAACAACCCTGGCTGCGACTCAAGGCCAACTTACCGAACGCACGGATACTTTAACCAAGCTCCAAGGACAATTGCAGGAACGAGAACTAACACTGACGGAAACCAATCAGCAACTTGCGCAACGCGACGAATCGTTAACCACGGTGCGTGCGCAACTTCAAGAGCGGGAAACAACCCTGGCTGCGACTCAAGACCAGCTCACCGAGCGCACGGATGCTTTAACCAAACTCCAAGGACAGCTGCAAGAGCGTGAAGCGGCCCTCGCGGCGACTGCGGATCGATTTAGCGCGGAAGAATTACTCACCAAGACGTTACGTTCAGACCTAGATGGTGTGATCAAGGAGCGAGATGAATCGCGTGGCCGAGTCGAAGCGTTGAGTGTTGAAAGCGCCGGGCTGCGTGCCGATCTGGAGAAAACTAGTCAGAGTCTGGCGGATCTCACTACGCAATATGCCGCGCTCAATGAGCGTCATGAGCGTTTGACTACTACCCTAGCCCCTATTGATGGCGGTACGCTCGACCTACAAACAGCACGGACCCTGGCGAAAGAGGCCTATGGACACTATCGCTCCACTTGGGAAAAACATTTACGTCAGCCCAGGGAGGTCTCATTTATGGATCAAGTAAGACAGGCTCGCTACGATCTGTTCATCGCGCAGTATCGGGTAATGAGGGTTAGTGGAGGCGGAGAACTGTACATTGTTCGTCCCTCTGATTCGATGTCGATCTTGGCACGCCTTGCGTATCTGGACGGCAGCCGTGGTGGCGATGTGCGTGCTGCCAACTCCCATCTGCTAACCAATAGCCCGTTATTAGTAGGAACTCCACTGATAGTTCCTTTGATAGTTCCTTGATTTAATCATAAATTATTATTTACTGCCGAACTACGAGGCATGGCTCTCGCACTCGTTTCCACGCGCCAGCGTGGAGACGAGCGGGAAGCGGTTTTAACCGAAGTCGCGTTGCGGTTGCAGGTTGAAAAACCTCTCACCGCAGAGCGAAATGTCTACTCATCTGGATATCCAAGCAAGGTTTCAGAAATAGAACGGAAGCTGCGTTGCAACATTGGCGAAGGGAGCCGGGTCGCAAGACTCGTGTCACCAGACCCGTAAGGGTTGACAGCCGAGAAAGATCGGCAACTTCAACTTTAAAAAAACAGGAGGACGGTGCTTCCTCACCATGGCTCTAGCCTGGGGTTTCCGCGCCGAATTTGGATGAACAAGTTGCATATCGAACTGGGTAATCGCAGCTATCCTATTTACATTGGTGGGGATTTATTGGGATGCACCGAACTCTATACCCCATATCTGCGTGGCCAACAGGTGATGATAGTCACCAACGAAATCGTGGCACCTCTGTATTTGGATCGCGTGCGTAACGCCCTTGCCGCATGGCGCTGCGAAACCGTGGTATTACCTGACGGAGAAGAATATAAAACTCTGGCAGTCGTCGAACGTATCCTCGACGCCCTGCTTCAATCCCGTTTTGATCGTTATTGCACCTTGGTCGCGCTGGGGGGAGGAGTAATCGGCGACATGGTCGGTTTTGCCGCCGCGATCTATCAACGAGGGGTAAACTTTATCCAGCTACCTACGACCTTGCTGGCGCAAGTGGATTCCTCGGTGGGTGGAAAAACTGGTGTCAATCATCCGCTCGGCAAGAACATGATTGGTGCCTTCCATCAACCACGCCTAGTGCTTGCCGATACCACAACCCTACATACCCTGGACGACCGTCAGCTTGCGGCGGGACTTGCCGAAGTCATTAAGTATGGAATTATCCGTGACGCGGATTTTTACGCCTGGCTGGAGAATCATCTGGATGAATTGTTGGCGCGCCATCCTGACAGTTTAGCCTTTGCCATCGAACGATCCTGTCGTAACAAGGCTGAGGTGGTGATCGCCGATGAATTTGAATCTGGAGAGCGTGCCTTGCTCAATTTAGGTCATACCTTTGGGCACGCAATGGAAACAGGCATGGGCTATGGCGTTTGGCTCCACGGTGAGGCGGTCGCGGCGGGAATGGTCATGGCTGCCGATCTGTCCCGCCGTCTGGGCTGGATTGATCAAAGCGATGTCGAACGCATCACTGCCCTACTTGCCCGCGCCCATCTCCCCTGCCAGGCACCCGCGAATCTGTCTTCCGAACGATGTCTCGACCTCATGGCCATGGATAAAAAAGTTTCAGCAGGGCGAATACGTTTGGTGTTATTAAAGGCCATTGGTGCCGCGATGGTCAGCGCCGATTATCCCGCGACATTACTACAAGCAACCCTGGAAGCATGTCACAGTAAATTACACCACAGCTAAAGCGGTGGTGGCTCTAAATTGGCGTGGGAAGCGCTGGAATTAAAAATTTTTTCGTCACTTGGCTTTCTCACCGCGTCTAAAGTCGGGGTTTCCGCGCTATAAATGCTGAATAGTCAATCACCTCAAGCTCGAAAGGGCAAGTTTTTTCGAAGACTCTGATGAGTAATCATGATAAAACTTTTGATGCTTCCTGGCTGGACGAAATAAATTGGACTCGTGATGGTCTGGTTCCTGTCATTGTTCAGGATGTTGCCAGCTCCGAGGTTTTAATGTTTGCCTGGATGAATCAGCAAGCCCTCGCGCTTACTCTTGTCGAAGGATACGCCGTTTATTGGTCGCGTTCGCGTCAACGGCTATGGCGGAAGGGAGAAGAATCTGGGCATACGCAGCGGGTGCTCCAAATACGCCTAGATTGTGATAAAGACGCAATTTTAATTAAGGTGGAACAAATTGGCGGGATCACCTGCCATACTGGACGACGGAGCTGTTTTTTTCATCAGCTAGAAGATGATCATTGGGTTGTTTCCGATGCGGTATTGAAAGATCCGCGAGTTATTTATAAATAGTAGCAAAAAAGCCATTTCAATAATAATTGAACGAATTTATTTGTAGAAATGTCAAGGAACAGTTGAGCGGAGATTTTGATAATGAATTCAGAAACTTCTGATGTTTTGAACAGTCTAGCTAAAATTCTGGAAGAACGTAAAACTGCTGATCCGGCCAATTCTTATGTGGCTGGACTTTATACCAAGGGATTAGATGCAATTCTAAAAAAAATTGGCGAGGAGGCTGCGGAAACAATTATTGCCGCTAAGGGCGACGACCAGCATGCTTTACTCCATGAGATTGCCGATTTATGGTTTCATACCCTGATTCTTCTTTCACACCAGGGATTAGGTCCAATGGACGTACTCACTGAGCTGACACGTCGTTTTGGTCTTTCTGGGGTAGCTGAAAAGGCCGCCCGCAACCAAGCGGGCGATTGATGTCCGCACGGACTTCCATCATCACCCTTTAATCGTGACAATTTGAAAAGTTTTTTATGGCATCTTGAGCCGCACGAGCGCGTGGACCAATAAAATAATCGCGGATGAGGGGATGCTCCAGCGAAGAGAGCGTTGCCATCGATGCTTGGGCCAGCACTCGTCGCTCTCCCAGAACCGCCACCTGATCCGTCACTCGCCACAGGGTATCCAAGTCGTGAGTAACAATAACCACGGTCAACCCCAGCAACTCCCTCAGCTGCAACACCAAACCATCCAGGGCCGCAGCTCCTTGCGGGTCCAGCCCTGCGGTTGGTTCGTCCAAAAATAGTAGGTCAGGATCCAGTGCCAGGGCGCGAGCAATGGCGGCGCGTTTGATCATCCCCCCCGAAAGCTGACTTGGATATTTGGCCCCTGCTTCCAACGGCAAACCAACTAAGACGATTTTTAGGGTTGCTAATTCAGCCATTAATGAAGTGGAAAGGTGGGTGTGCTCACGTAACGGAACCATCACATTTTCCGCCACTGTGAGGCCACCGAACAACGCACCATGCTGAAACATCATCCCGAAACGGCGACGCAGGTTGCGTGCCGCGTGTTCCCCGAGCGACCAAATTTCTTCGTCGAACACCCGCACCGAACCTCGCGTGGGACGCTGTAACAGGATAATTTCTCGCAATAGAGTAGATTTTCCGGTCCCGCTGCCGCCCACAATGGCGAATATATCTCCCCGTGCCACGGTGAGATCCAGATCTTCGTGGATAATCTGATCTCCGAACCGGGTGTGAAGTCCTCGAATTGAGATCGCCACCTTACCGCCGCTTCTATGATTCAATTTTGAATTCAACATAGCATACTTGTATAGCTGCTGAAGTCACGCACTAAAATGTATAAATTAGATGCTGTAAAAATTCAATCGGATTAATTCAAAATGAATATACCATTTCCCAAAATTCTCGTAGTCGACGATAACTCAAAAAATCTGATCGCCATGCGACGCCTGCTCCAGTCCCTTCAAGTAGAAGTCCTTGAAGCGGGTTCAGGAGAAATTGCCTTGAGGCTCGTACTTGAAAATGAACTGGCGGTCATTCTCATGGACGTGGACATGCCGGAAATGAATGGCTATGAAGTTGCGGAAATGCTCAAAAGTTTTCAGGAAACCCGTGACATTCCGATTATTTTCATTACTGCGGCCTTTAAGGATCATCCCCACCGACTACGCGCCTATGAATCGGGTGCCGTGGATTATCTGGAAAAACCCGTTGATGACACTATTTTAATCTCTAAAGTTTCAGTCTTTCTTGATCTATATCGGATACGCTGCGCTCAAGCAGCAACCTTGGATCTGTTGCGGCAAAACGAGGCCAAATTTAGGGCTATGGTCGATTACGTGGGCGTTGGCATGGTACGGGCCGATATTGTGAATGGCGTCATGCTGGAGGTCAATCAATGTTTTGCAACCATGCTGGGTTATAACTCTCCTGATGATTTATGCGGGCGCACAATTACTGAAATTTCTCATTCAGAAGATCTGAATATCAGCAAAAAAATGATCGAGAAACTGATCAATCACGAGATGCCTTCCTTTACGCTCGAAAAACGTTATCTGCGTAAAGACAACGAAATAATCTGGGGGCGTGTGACCGCTTCACTGATCCCGAGAACAAAAACGCAACCTGAATATTTAGTTGCGGCTATTGAGGACATCACCAAACAGAAAAAATCCGAGGAGCAGCTACGTAAATTTACTCTGGTGGTCGAGCAAAACCCAGCTTCTATTGTTATCACCAAACTCAATGGCGATATTGAATATATTAATCCGCGATTCACCACGGTGACCGGTTATTCTTTAGATGAAATGATTGGAAAAAATGTACGCATTCTCAGTACCGGACATACCAAGCAGGATGAATACCGAAATCTTTGGAATACCATCTCCTCCGGTAAAGAATGGCAGGGTGAATTCTTAAATCGCAATAAACTGGGAGAGCTTTATTGGGAAAGGGCGTTAATTTCTCCTATCTTCGATTCCCAGGGAAATATAACTAATTTTTTAGGAATAAAAGAGGACATCACCGATTTTAAGGAAGCAGAGGAATCTTTACGCAGAAATGAACTGCGCTTTAGAACCGTGGCTGATTTTACTTATGCCTGGGAATACTGGATAGGTCCCAATCAAGAAATGCTGTATACTTCACCTTCCTGCGAGCGAATCACTGGTTATTCACGAGAAGAATTTGAACAGAATCCCAGCCTGCTGGTCAGCATCGTAATTGACGAAGATCGCCAGATTTTAGAATCACATCTGTTCAAAAATCATCATTACCATGAATACAAGGAGTCATTAGTATTTCGGATTATGCGTAAGGATGGAGAAATTCGCTGGATTTCCCATGATTGTCAATCCGTTTATCATCAGGACGGTAGCTACCTGGGACAACAAGCAAGCAACCGGGATGTTACGGAAAATCGATTAGCCGAAGAAAAGCTCGCCAAGGCTTATCATGATCTTCATACCAGAGAAGAGCAACTTAAAGCCATCTTGGATAATGCCGACGCGGTTATTTTCCTCAAGGATATCGAAGGACATTATTTACTAATTAATCGTCATTATGAAAAATTATTTCATATTCTGAACGCCGATATTATCGGAAAAACAGATTTTGATATTTTCCCCCGCGAGGTTGCCGAAAAGTTCATCGCTAATGATCAAGTAGTGCTCAAGACTCTGTGCCCGCAAAAAGTTGAGGAGCATGTTCCGCATGATAATGAAGTTCATATGTACATTGCGGTTAAATTTCCCCTGATCGACGAGAAAGGAAAACCCTATGGTATTTGCGGAATCGCCACCGATATCACCGAACGCAAAAAAATGGAAGAATCTCTACGTCAGGCAAAGGAAACTGCCGAGTCAGCAAATCACGCCAAAAGTTATTTTCTCGCCAATATGAGTCATGAGGTTCGTACTCCAATGAATGGAATCATTGGTCTCACTCAATTAGCCCTAGAGCAGCCACTATCAATAAAAATACGTGATTATCTTGAAAAAATATTGCGCACCTCGGACAGTTTGTTAAAAATTCTTAACGATATCCTTGATTACTCAAAAATTGAAGCAGGAATGATGACACTTGAGAATCGTTGCTTCAATCTTGATGATTTACTAAATAATCTACGTCATTTATTCTTGCCGCGCGCGGATGCAAAATCGTTATCATTTACGTTTACCATTGCCCCTGATGTGCCGCGTTTACTGATTGGCGATGAATTACGCCTACAACAGGTTCTCGCTAATTTAATTGGCAACGCGATAAAATTTACCGATCAAGGTAGTGTAACTCTGGCAGTCATTCTCGGGAGTCGGGATTGGGATACGGCCCGGATCACCTTCAGGGTCGCGGATACTGGCATTGGCATGAACGATGAAGTCATTGCTCATTTATTTCAGCCGTTCACTCAGGCAGACACTTCCATTACCAGGCGTTTTGGCGGCACGGGCCTGGGGCTTGCAATTAGCCGTAATCTGCTGCGAGTGATGGGGAGTGATTTCGTGCTGAAAAGCCAACCGGGGCTGGGATCGGTATTTAGCTTCGATCTTGTCTTGAGTGTAATCAGCAAAACATCATGCAATGATTCCGCTCAACAGCCGGAATCTAATTTACACACTACCGCTAAATTAAAAAAAGATAAGCACATCGAAGGTTTGGTGGGCGCACGAATATTGGTGGTGGAAGATAATCCGGTTAATCAACAGGTAATCAGTGAGCTGCTACAAAAAGCAGGCATTCGGCTTGATATTGCCAATAATGGACAGGAAGCCTTATCCATCGCGAGGCAATTTTCTTTTGACGCTATTTTAATGGACGTGCAAATGCCGGTTATGGATGGTATAGAAGCCACGCGCTGCTTGCGTCAGGATAAACGTTTCACCTCCCTGCCGATTATTGCCCTGACTGCGGGCGTAACTCCTGATGAACGCGAGCGGGCATTATCGTGCGGTATGAGCGGATTTTTGACTAAACCTATCGCAGTCACGGAATTATTTGATACCTTAGCGTATCATATCGCACCTAATCGAAATCAGGATTCAATCGTAAGCGAGCCTGAATTAAAAAATGCGCGCAATCAAGGATTAGTTGGTGCCCGCGTGTTAGTGGCGGAAGATAATCCAATCAACCAGCAAATAATTAGCGAGCTGCTAAAAGAAATAGGCATTCAGGTCCATATCGCTAATAATGGACAGGAGGCATTATCCATTGCGGAGCAATTTTCTTTTGACGCCGTTTTGATGGACATGCAAATGCCGGTTATGGATGGAGTGGAAGCTACGCGTCGCCTTCGTCAGGATGAACGTTTCTCCGCCTTGCCAATCATTGCCCTCACCGCTGGTGTCACTCCTACTGAACGTCAACGGGCATTATCCTGTCGAATGGATGGATTCTTAACTAAACCAATCGAAATTGATCCGTTACTAGATACCTTAGCACGCTATATTGCTCCAAGGTCAGATAAAAATCCAACAGTGAACGAAAAAATTCCCTCAAACGATTCGTTTCAACTGCCGGGATTTAATTTTGATAATCTGATCAGCGTACTTAGCATTGAAACAATCATCGATCTACTTTCGGAATTTCGAGAAAATGCGCAAGCGACGATGGAGGAAATTGAAAATCAACTCACAATGGAACAGATTCTCGACGCCGAGCGCCAGACGCATCGGCTCAAAGGTATGTCTGGCACCATGGGAGCGATTGATTTGTACGCGGCTGCCGAAAAATTAGATGCAGAATTGAAAAAAGGCGGACATACGACGGACTCACTGGTGGCCTTACGCACGGCGTATCAATCCACTATGAACAGTCTTGAGACCTTATTTGCACAAAATAAATCGGATCTCTCCATCCACGGACGGAATCAAGAAATTGCTGCGGTGGGTACACAAATTAAAGATCTATTGGAGAAAAGATATTTGGTCTCAGACGCGCTCATTGACAAACTCAAAGATTTAATCCCCAGAGAACGAATCAATATTTTTAATCAATTCAAATATTTGATTGATGAATTTTCCTATGATCAAGCTTTGATTATATTAAAGCAGATCATTGAAAACCAAGGCTGATTAACACTGCTGCTATTGCACGACATAGGTCTTAGTAGACTGATTGTTGGTTTCCATTGCTTCGGGAGTGGCGCAATTCTTGTCCACAAAAGCGCGAAAGGTCTTGCTACCGGACGATCCAACCGGTAATCCTGTAAAGGTGCGGGTAACGCTCGCCCCTGCCGCCAAAATGCCCACGGTGACATATTGATCTCTGCTGGTCGCGCTACAGGCCGGTAGTGTGGGTTGATTGACCCAAACGCCCAATGAGCCGGCGTTGCCAGCGACCGATCCTTGGTTTTTGACGGTCACGGATGCTTTGAAGGTACCATTGTGGATGGGCGTGCTGGGACTGAGCGTGATCCCAGTCACCACGAAGTCGGGAGCAACGAAGGTCGCGGTCACGGTTATGGCGGCGTTCATGGTTACCAGGCAAACACCCGTTCCCGCGCATCCACCACCGCTCCAGCCCGAGAAGATGGATCCAGGATTCGCGGTAGCAGTCAAAGTGACTTTGGTGCCGTGGGCGTAATTCTCGTTGCAATCCGTGCCACAGTTAATTCCTGCTGGATTGCTGCTAATGGTTCCCATACCCACGCCGGACTTGAGAACGATGAGAGAGTGCGTGACGGGATGAAAGGTCGCGGTCACAGTCATGGCGGCGTTCATGGTTACCACGCAAACACCCGTTCCCGAGCATCCGCCACCGCTCCAGCCCGAAAAGGTGGAGCCGGAATTCGCGGTAGCGGTCAAAGTAACCTTAGTGCCGTGGGCATAACTCTCGTTGCAATCCGTGCCACAGTTAATTCCTGCGGGGCTGCTAGTTACCTTCCCCGCACCAGCGCCTGATTTGGAAATCGTCAGTTTTTTCTTTGCTTCTGGAACGCATCCGGTGACGTTGTCAGCGGTCTTCACAATGGAAATGCCTTGAGCACCGCTGTTTGGAACAACGAACCATAACGTATTATCGCCCGCGTTGATGGATAGCCCACTCGCAATGATCCCGCTTGCTGAACTCGTTATCGAATAACAGCCTCCCGCGTCAAGATCCGTGACCAAATGTCGAGAATTGGCCACCATTGTCAACGGAGTTGTGTAATTGACGGTGATGCGCGACGTTGCCGAATTTTCGGAGGTCGTTACAAAACAAAATGACCGTGCGCACGCGCCGATGGATTCGGGTGCCGACGAAATCAAGCTGGCGTTGTTCAATGCGGTGTTGTCGTCACCGAATTTTCCAATAGATAACGCCGTCACAATTCGATGTTGCAGCGCGGTTGCGAACGATTTATGAACTTGCGAACCGATCATGGACGGTTGGATTTGCCAGGCGGGGACAGCAGTCCACGGTTCTGGCGCAATGACCCACGAATCTGAAAGCGTCGGAGTTAAAACTCGAATCAAGGTTTGGTAATTCCCTTTATCGCTAGGGACACTGACCGTGTTGGCATTCACCAGTGTCGATAAGGAATTAGGATTCTGGGTGCGGAAACGCAAACTAACGGGGCGAGAACGCACCAAATCGACGCGATCAATCAAGAAAACAATTTCCGCAGTCCCATCGTAAACGAAACTGCGCGTATATTTACCAACAGGTTGACGACAAGTACCCGTGCAGGTTGCCCAAATGTTTTCTGGAACGTTGTAATTGTAATTCGCATTCAACAAGGCGTAAAACACCTTGTTTTTTTCGTCCGCCCTGCCGCGTTCCAAATACGCCGAATTCTGATTAAAGTAAACGACAGGTCCTCCATTGTCGTATGATTCATTGTTGTTAGGAACAGCCTCATTTGGAATCGATAAGGAATTCCATAACGTAAATGGATAAATCGCTGCCTCATTGCCACCATAATTTAGTGGCTCGGTCAACAAATATTCACCATTACGCCACAGCCAGAATGAACCAGCACTGTTGTGCATGTGATCGACAATGTACGAACCTATTCCATAAAAACCACCCCACGTCACTTGCTTGGCATCTGAAAATGACGTGCTTGATGTCCAGTCAGAACGGAACATTCCAATTCCCATGTGTTGCCCAGAACCAAATCCTCCCAGTGCGTAGCGATTTGCGTTGGTCTTAAAATCAATCCGCTGTGCAGAATCCGGCCACGAGGTCATGAACCATAACATCGTATCGCCTTCCGAAACGCCGTAAGCGGGTCGATGCAACGTATCGAGAAAAGAGCGACCGATTGCCGCCTGAGTCGTATTGCCATATCGTTCAGCTAAAAATACACAATTGGAAAAATAGCTCCAGATATATTTGCCACCCCCTGGATCTAGCTCCGAAGTGTTTTGCTGATCGCCTATCCAGCGATAATGCGTGTTGGCTGGATCGACGGAATGCATGAAATAGGTCAGCGAATTAACCCACCACTGCTTCAGATCGGGAAATTCTGCATCAATGATACCGAGTTCGTCCATGATGTAATACAGATTTTGCGCTATGTGAACATCGCTCATCATGCCGTAGTCCCAGCCGGGAAGTGGAATTCCGGTATCGAGACTGGTGCGAAAAAATTTGATGACTGGAAAATCTGGCAGCAACGAATGCGCATTGATACCGTATTTCCATCCGGTCCAGCCACGCTTGAGAAGTTTCAATCCGTTGAGTTCATCTTCTCCTACAATGGCTAGTCCGGCGATAAAATGTCCAGCGGTTGCGGCGATATTTCGATCTGAATCGTGAGCTGTCCAACTACCTGCTTCGTCGATCAACGCCGTATCATCTGACCATGCAATCAATTTTGCGCGTAAACTTGCCTTCATCGCATCGGTAAAGCACGGATGGTGAAAAAGCCAGTCATAAGCCAACGCATAATATAAATCCGTTCCTTGATTATTAGGCGAGGCACCATCAAAATGAGGAATGAATACGTCGCATGCTTTTTGTCCCGACGCTAAATTACCGGTGAGAAGCCAATGCAGCGCCAACGCCGCTGCCGGCCATCCATTATTGCAACGCCAATCCTGACACGCCGAAGAATATGATAATAATTTATCAATATCATGTTTGAACGCATGGACAGCTTCCAGTTCTGGGACAGTTTTATAAAGTGTCTGTAAAGAAGCAATTCGATTCTGAAGATAAATTCTGGGATGTTGCGCAGGCGTGGCCGGCAGATAGTTGACGGGAAAGTCGTAATAGACTTGAGTTTTCGCATTTGTCACGATGGGAAGAATGACGCTGCAAATAATAAGCAGGAGGGTGGCGACGTGGAATTTTTGGGAAAACATGATTGTTACTCATTAATGTCCCGGAGAAACCCCGCCTTTTAGGGCGGGGTGATTGACTGGCAAGCATTGGAAAATCACACCACGATATTCACTAAGCGCCTGGGCACCACAATAATCTTGCGTATTGGTTTACCTTCCAGATAACGCGCGACATTGGGATCGGATTGCGCGGCAGCCTCAATTTCCACCTGCCCGGCGTCCACTGCGACCGAAATATGAGCGCGCAATTTACCGTTGACTTGCACCACCATTTCCAGCCGCTCGCTTGCTAATGCCGTTGGATCGGCTTCGGGCCAAGGAGCATCGATCACGGGTTCGATATGCCCTAATGATTGCCATAAAACATGGGCAATATGCGGCACGATTGGGGCGAGCAGACGCACTACCGCTTCCAGGGCTTCATGCCGCAAGACATAGCCGATGGTCGAAGGATCATCGAATCGATAAAGGGCATTGATAAGTTCCATCACTGCTGCGATG
Organism: Gammaproteobacteria bacterium; assembly: GCA_963575715.1. Lineage (NCBI taxonomy): Bacteria > Pseudomonadati > Pseudomonadota > Gammaproteobacteria > Gammaproteobacteria bacterium. The sequence continues at coordinate 28,721 of CAUYTW010000011.1, forward strand.
GCGGTATTGAAGGTTGTGCGTCGTGCGATATCGTCCGATGCCTTGGCAATGATGCGATGAACCTGTCGGCGTAGCGTCATCTGTTCCGGTGTCAGGTTGTCTGGCGCAAGGTTAGCGGTGGACGAAACACCGCCGCTTTCAACGTGCGTCCAAATCAGTCGCCACAGGCGTTTGAGGAAACGATGGGAACCTTCCAGTCCGGTTTCCGACCATTCCAACGATTGCTCTGGCGGCGCGGCGAACATCATGAACAACCGCACCGTGTCGGCACCGTAAGTCTCGACCATCTCCTGGGGATCGACGGTATTGCCTTTGGATTTTGACATCTTAGAGCCATCCTTGAGTACCATGCCCTGGGTCAGAAGACGCGTGAAAGGTTCATCGCTCGGCACCAATCCTAGATCACGCATCGCCTTGTGAAAGAAGCGCGCGTAGAGCAGATGCAACACCGCGTGTTCAATGCCGCCGATGTATTGATCGACCGGCAGCCAATAATTGACTCGCTCGTCAAACATCGCGCCATCCTGGTTTCGCGCGCAGTAGCGCGCGTAGTACCACGACGATTCGACGAAGGTATCAAAGGTATCGGTTTCGCGGCGTGCCTCAGCGCCGCAGCGCGGACAAGGCGCTTGATAAAAATCGGACATTCCCTTGAGCGGAGAACTCACGCCGGCGAAAGTAACTTCCTCGGGTAATACCACCGGCAAGTCGTGGTCGGGTACAGGAACATCGCCGCAATGCGGGCAGTACACCACGGGTATGGGCGCGCCCCAGTAGCGCTGGCGCGACACGCCCCAATCGCGCAGGCGATAGTTAACTTGACGCCGCCCGCGACCGGCGGCCTCCAAATGCCGCGCGATGGCGTCGAAAGCCGCCGCCGAGGTTAATTCATTGAACACGCCGGAATTCATCAATACTCCCGGAGCCACGAAAGCGGCGGCCTCGAAATCCCAGGTCGAGCCATCACCAGGTGCGATAACTGGCTGAATCGGTAGGCCATATTTGCGCGCGAACTCAAAATCACGTTGATCATGGGCCGGAACCGCCATCACCGCGCCGGAGCCGTAGCCCATGAGGACGAAATTGGCGGCAAAGATCGGGACAACAGCGCCGGTGATTGGATGCTGTCCATAAAAGCCGGTATCTACGCCCTTTTTTTCCATGGTTTCAAGCGTTGCCTCGGCGGTCGAGATTTTGCGGCTCGTGGCGATGAATTCTGCAAGGGATGAATTGTTCTGGGCGGCGGCCAGGGCGAGGGGATGCTCGGCAGCGACCGCGAGGTAAGTCACCCCCATCAAAGTATCAGGGCGGGTGGTGAACACCGTCAGCGAATCGGATTGGCCGTTGACGACGAACTGGATTTCCACACCCTCGGAGCGTCCGATCCAGTTACGCTGCATGGCACATACTTCCTCGGGCCAGCCGGTGAGATTATCGAGATCCTTGAGCAACTCATCGGCGTAGGCGGTAATGCGTAAAAACCATTGCGGGATCTCACGGCGTTCCACCAGCGCGCCCGAGCGCCAGCCACGACCATTGATGACCTGTTCATTAGCAAGCACGGTTTGATCAACTGGATCCCAGTTGACGGCGGCGGTTTTTTTATAGACCAATCCCTTTGCGAGCAGCCTGGTAAACAGCCATTGTTCCCAATGGTAATAGCGCGGATGACAGGTAGCGACCTGGCGTTCCCAGTCATACCCAAAGCCTAGACGCTTGAGCTGCCCGACCATGTAACGAATGTTGTCATAGGTCCAGCGCGCCGGTGGCACGGCATTCTGAATGGCGGCGTTTTCCGCCGGTAGGCCAAAGGCATCGAAGCCCATCGGCTGAAGCACGTTGCGCCCCCGCATTCGTTGGTAACGGGCGATGACATCGCCGATGGTGTAATTGCGCACATGCCCCATGTGTAACCGTCCACTAGGGTACGGAAACATGGACAGGCAATAGAACTTTTCACGGCCAGGGTCTTCGACGGCGCGAAAGGCGTGGGTTTCTTCCCAAAAGCGTTGCGCGAGTGGTTCAATGAGGTCGGGGCGGTACTGTTCTTCCATCTGCGGTGGTTTCCGAATTAAATTAAGAGTTACGCAGTTGAACTTGTAACTCCTAAAAGGATTGAATTTTTTCTGTCATTCTGCGCGCAGTCGTAGAATGCAGAATCTCTAAGTAGATGGATTCTGCAATTACGCTGCGCTGCGCGCAAAATGACTTAAATTTTTCAACTGCGTAACTTCTATAATTAACCCAAGTTGCTGCCTTATTATGGTGGATAACCAAATAGACCCTCTCCCAAAGGGGGAGGGGAGAAAGACAAATAGGTAGCAACTTGAGTTAATTATTAATAGCGTGTCAAACGATGTGTCCAAATATAATCGGCAGCTTGATAATAAGCCATGGTTTCTGTTACTAATTCAGCTTCCGTTGCCGGGCTAGCGGCCAAATGTTTACCCAGCGGGTCCAATACCACGTCCACTTGTCGCTGAATAGATAAATAGGCCAATTTTTCAGCTTTGAACAAACCCAATTTTTGATAATTAGCAATTAACGCACGGCCATCCTGATTTTGCATCGCCAAAATATCTCGCCCAAAAAACCAGCTATCATAACTGAAATTCAATAAACTTAAAATGGTAGGAGCAACATCAATTTGACTAGATAATGTGTTATTAATGCCTGGGTGAATATGTTTTGGCGCGTAAATAAAAAATGGGATATGGTATCTATCAATCGGTAATTCTACTTTTCCCGCGCTACCACCGCAATGGTCGGCAACAATCACGAACAAGGTGTCATCAAACCAGGGCTGCTGTTGTGCGGTCTTAATAAATTCATTAATGGCGTAATCAGTAAATTTAACTCCACCATTGCGCCCTCCCTTGCCAGAAGGAATATCTATTTTGCCATCGGGATAAGTATAAGGTCGATGATTACTCGTAGTCATGATGTGAAAAAAGAATGGCTGCCTTTTAGCATAATCTATCTCTGCTTCCCTGATGACGCGATGTAACATTACGTCATCGGATACCCCCCAGGCGTTAGAAAAAGTAATCTCCTCATTGGTTAAATCGGATCGATCAATTGTCCGAAAGCCATTGCCCGCATAAAAGGCGTTCATGTTATCAAAATAACCATTGCCACCATATAAAAATACGATATCATAACCGTGCTGATTAAAAACGTGACCTAAATTAAACAGCCGCTGATTATCAGGACGCTTGACAATCGAATGCCCGGGGGTGGGCGGGTAGGAAAGGATTAACGCTTCCAGGCCGCGAATGGTACGGGTTCCGGTGGCATAAAAATTGGTAAACAACAATCCTTGCCTGAATAATTGATCCATAAACGGGCTAATATTTTCAGTATTGCCAAAAGTTCCTAAATACTCGGCACTTAAACTTTCCACGGTAATTAAAATTAGATTTAGAGGCTTTTCAACGCCAGATTTTTTAATGGTTCGTTTTATATCATATAATCCGACATTGTTGGCGATATCACCCTGCCTGGACACTTCGTGCTTGATTAGAGTTGATAATTGATTATCATCGCCAAGTTTATAAAATTTGCGGTAATCGAGTTCGCTACTTCTGAAAGCAGCAAAAAATTGATAGGGTCCGTTGGCGGCCAGTTCATTAAGATATTTATTTCCGCAAAATTCATGAAATCCCTGACCCATCGCCAAAAAAGAGATAGTCGGCAACAATGAAAAATATCCCGCTATTTTTAACCGGGAAAGAAAATTTTCATCGGTATCACAATGAATAGGAAAGAATTCCAAAAATCCCCAAAAAAGCAAACCAGCAATAATAAAAATCGCACTAAGAATTGTTGGCAATGGATAAGATTCAACAATATTGCGCACGACTTCATTAGTATAAACCAAATAATCAACCGCGATAAAGTTAAACCGCACGCCAAATTCATTCCAGAAAAACCATTCAGAAGCAACAATAAACAACAGCAGATAAATATTAATAAATAACACCAAATAAACAAGCCATTTATGCCAGGGATTTTGATAAACGCGCCTCGGCATCAAGGTTAAATAGAGAACAACGGGAATAAAAAAATAACTAAGAAAACTCAAGTCACTAATGACGCCCAATAAAAATGCGGTGATCACTTGATAAAACGGGCTGTCTATGTCTTCTACTTGTTTGATGAATAGCGCCAAGCGTAATAACGCGAAAATTGGCAAGGACAAAAATAATGAGTTTACTATTATGGAAAAACGTGATTTTGACATATAGCGATTATTCAGTACCGTTTGAGATTAATTCATTCAAAATGTCCCGCGCCCGCTTGTAATCAAATTGATCGACATAACGCTTGAAAGTTTTATACAGTGCCTGGCGATTCGTTGGTACCTCTTTGGCTAATTCCGTCAACAGTTCCTCTGGAATTATATCCATTTCCGTCATTAACGCAGTCACCTGGCCGGCCAACTTTGCCAAGGCCTCTGGATTCACCGTCGCGTTGGTTGGGGTAGCCGCTGGCTTTACAAGGCGCGTAATCGCGGCGAGTGCTTGGCTGTGCGCTTGGCGTAGCGTCTCCAGGGTGGCGGTCGCGTATTCACCGTGGCGCAGCTCGGTATCAAGTTTTTCCGCCGCACGGTGCAAGTCAACTGCGCCGATATTGCCCGCCGCACCCTTGAGACGGTGAGCAACCGCCTTGGCCTGCTTGATTTCACCTGCGGTGAGCGCCTGGCTAATTTCGTTCAAGTCCTCTTGGATGCTGTCGGAAAATTTCCCAAGGATATCGAGGATTTCAGCGTTACTGGTAAAAATCACGCGGAGATTGCGCAAATCAAATCCGGTGATTTCCACCGTTTCTGTCTCAGGCTTGTCGTTCGTTGGTGATGGTGACGCAGGTAGCGCCCGCGTAGGGAGTGAAACAACAGCAGCAGCTTTTTTGGAGCGTTCGGGAATCCAGCGCAGGAGCGTTGCGGCTAATTCCTCCTGGTTGATGGGTTTACCGATGAAGCCGTTCATACCCGCATCCAAAACGAGTTCGCGTTCCTCGGTGGTAACTCCAGCAGTCAGGGCAATCACTGGCAGGTCGGTCCATGTGGCGTTCTGGCGAATTTTGCGTGTTGCTTCTAGGCCATCCATGCCGGGCATGTGAACATCCATCAGCACCGCGTCGAACCATTCATTCGCCAGGAAGTTGAGTGCCTCTTGCCCGTGGTTAGCAATTTTGATTATCACTCCCCAGCGTTTCAACAACCCGGCAACGACCTGCTGATTAATGGTGTTGTCTTCCGCCACCAGTACCCGTGCCCCCGTTAGGCGCTGGACGTGTTTGTCAATCAATTGACTCTGGCGATTACTGCGTTCCCTGGTAGCGATTTGCACTCCAACCGCCACCGAGAACGGCAGACTGAAAGAAAAGGTGCTCCCCTTGCCCAAGGAGCTTTCCACCGTAAAGTCGCTCTCCATCAATAACAATAATTCGCGGCTGATCGCAAGCCCGAGGCCGGTGCCACCAAAACGTCGAGTAATCGATCCATCCGCCTGAGTGAACGGCTGAAACAGCCGCGTCAGGGTCTCCTCGGACATGCCAATTCCGGTATCTTCGACCTTAAATATCAGGCGGGCTTGCGAATTTTCAATTTTTTGAACAGTAATCCGCAACGCAACTTCGCCACGCTCGGTAAATTTGAGAGCATTGCCTAACAGGTTCGAGAGCACCTGTTGCAGCCGCAAGGCATCTCCCACCAACCGGCGTGGTACTTGCGGTGCCACATCAATAGTGAAATGTAGCCCCTTTTCCTCAGCGCGCAGCGTAAACAGATTGCACAGGGTGTCAATAATCGTATCCAGGATAAAGGGTGCGTTTTCAATGTTCATCCGACCGGCATCAATCTTCGAATAATCGAGAATGTCGTTTAGAATCCCCAGCAAACTTTTTGAGGAGTCATGAATTTTCTTTAAATAATCGCGCACATCCGGGGAAAGCGGTTGATAGAGGGCCAATTCGGAAAGACCAATGATGCCGTTCATTGGTGTGCGAATTTCATGACTCATATTGGCCAGGAATTCAGACTTGAGACGCGCGGTTTTTTCCGCAAGTTCCCGGGCGTTTTTCAGATCGCTGATATCCCAATTCACGCCGACCATCCGCAATGGTATCCCGGTATCATCACAAACTATCTTAGCGAAAGCGGAGATATGACGAATCGTGCCGTTTGGCCACTTCACCCGAAATTCAGACTGAAAATCCTTATTTTCCTGCAAGGCGTACTCGAAGCTAGTTTGTGCATGGTGAATATCTTCTGGATGAACACCGTTAATCCAGGTTTGGTAGCTGCCGTTAAAATCTTCTTTCCGTATTCCATGGAGGGTACACATGCGCTCATCCCAGAGTAATCGATCCGCGATGATATCCCACTCCCAGACACCAATGCCGCCGGCCTTGGTGGCCAACTGCAAGCGTTCGGCAAGTTGCTGTTGGGCTATTTCTATCCGACGGCGCTCGGTAATGTCCACGTAAACGATGACCACACCGTGATCGCGATGCTCCGAGGGAATGGCACTCACAGAAATCCAGGTAATACCCTCGGGCCGGACGATCCCCATTTCCACGTCACGCACAGCCTGTTTGGTGTTTAGCGCACGCACGCTGGCATATTCTTCAGCCGGCATCGGTGAGCCATCGTGACGGATAATGGCCCATTCCTTGTCAGCATAGTTCCGCTGCAAGTGTTCCTTGCGCGTAACGCCCAGGATGATTTCCGAGGCCCGATTGCAATCAATGATATGGCCGTGAGGATTAGTGACCGAGATGCCTACTGGCAGAATGTCGTAAATGGCGCGCAAGGTGCTCTCGCTTTCGGACAGGGTGCGCTCAATCTCCTTGGCTTTGGTAATTTCTTGATGGGTGCCCGACATCCGTAGCGGTTTTTCATTTTTTGTCCATTCTACGACCCGTCCACGATCCAGCACCCAGATCCAGTGGCCGCTTTTGTGGCGCATTCGGGCCTCATATTCATAGATATCCAATTCGTGGTTAAAGCAACGCGCCAAAATTTCGCCAGAACGTTTCAAATCCTCGGGATGCGCGAGGTTCAGCCAGGTTTCAATACTGATGGGGAAAAGTTCGTCCAGGGTATAGCCGACAATTTCCGCCCAGCGTTCGTTGAACCGGGTTTCGCCGGTTTGGACATTCCATTCCCAAGTACCAATATTCGTGGCCCAAATGACCTCACCCAAGTGTTGGCTTTGTTCCAGCAATTGTCGTTGGGTTAAGCGCATACGCCGCTGCTGTTTTATCAGCTTGACGCTCAGTCCCATCAACAGCAGCGCCAACAGACCCAAGGCCATTATCCAGGGAGCGTATTGTTCCCAGAGATCGGACAGGGTGAATACGGGAATGGCATCGAAAGGTGGCAGGCGCAAACGGCGTAATACTTGTTCAACCCCGGTGTAATCGGACGGGATGGTAAAGCCGTGAATGCCTGCCGCCCGTGCCGCCGCGCTATCGGCGGGCAACGATAGCAAGGCGATGGTTAATCGCTCGGCGAGTTCATCGTCAACCCTCGGCAAGACGACAATAGGCCATTCTGGATACAAGCGGGTGGAGCTGGCCAACGGAAAACCTGGCAAGTTTTGGCGATTAATGATCTTGACCTGCCCGAGATCGAGCTTGCCTTCGTTAACCATGCCCTCCAGTACCCCGCAGCGCACGAAACCAACCTCGGCACGCCCCGCGAGTACTGCTGCGACAATCAGATCTTGCGGGATACCAGTTATCAGAAGATCCGTTTTCTTTGGCGGTGACAAACCCGCTTCTAGCATCTCGAAAACCTGCGCCTGGTATGCGGCGAAGGCATCTGTGGTCGGGGTGGCGATGCGTTTACCGGCGATATCCTTGAGCGTGGCAATATCCGTGCGGTCAGCGCGGGTAAAAATTACCCCGCCATAAGCCATTGATTTTTTACCTTTTTCCAGGACAACCCGCGTGACAAGTGGTGCTGATAGGCCGCGATGGCGATGTTTAAGCTGGATGTAATGGCCCGCGTTCGTCAGCACGATATCCAGATCATTACTCATCGCTATGGTTTCTAATTCCGCATAATTAAAGGCCCTCAGTTCGATGCGACGACCGATGGCGGTTTCCAGATAGGTGGTCAAGGGTTGTAATTGCGCCAAAGTTTGATCTTTGGAACGAATGACCAACACACCAAACTGTAGGGGAGTTTCCGCCCACGCTGATAGGGAAAGTAGCAAAAGCAATAGAATCATCAAGCGTTTCATTTAGAGTCACTCGGACGGCAACCAAGCGGATGTAATTAGCCCATCAAGCGGAATTTCATGGGCGATTAGGCCCTGCTTGACCATCAGGCTGGAAATGGTTCTCGCCGCTTGATGCAGTAGGGTATGAGGCGCGGTGAGATAACCCTGGTTGGCAACCAATGATGGCTGCGTAATGCTCGCCAATTCTCGGTGGACTTCATCAAAGCTCACGCCCTCATGGGCCGCGATACGGTAAAGGGCGTCCTGGTGATTAGATTGAATATGGCGCAAGCCACGGAAATGGCTTTCCACCAACGCTTTGAGCGAGGCGTATTGACCAGCGATTCGATCATTTTTTACCGCAAGTACGTCGAAAATGGTGTCTGGTATCTGGCGACTGTCGAACAACCGCTGCGCCCCTTCGTGTTGTAAACGGGTAGCAGTGGGTTCGTAGCTAATCACCGCATCCACATCGCTCCGTTGCCAAGCGGCGAGTTGTTGGTCAGGCGGCAGATCAATCGTCGTGACCGCCGAGGCTGGCAGTCCGGTAGCCTCCAACAACTTGCTTAATACCAAGGCACCGAGGGCGTTCCGTTCAACGCCGATCCGCTTGCCCGCCAGGTCAGCGAGACGCTCAATGCCCGAACGAACCAGCACGACATCCGCGCCCGCCGAGACATCGAACACCAAACCGATGGTGAGTTGCACCTCGGCGGCGCGAGCGCGGAGCACCTCGTCCAGGGTCAGGCAGGCGGCATCCACCTCGCCGGCTTGCAAGGCCGTTAGCGAATCACCAGCGTTCTGGACTTTATGCAACCGCACCCCCGAGGGTAGCCATCCAAATTCATGGGCCAAATAGAGGGTTTCATAACCGATCCATGGATGAATGCTAACCACCAGCGGTCGCTCCGGCGCACAGGCCATGAGCCAAGGTACAAGAATAATCGAGAGGAGAAAAATAAAGGACTTGCTCATCAGAGTCTCCGAGATACTTGCTGTAGTCATAGAGAACAAAGGAGACAATTTTTGCGACCGTCATTAAAAATTCTGGTCTTTAACATTTTGAATCAATTATGAATTATGCAGTTGAAAAATAACATCCATCGTTCTGTGCGCACGCAGCGGAGTCACAGAATCCATCTGCATACTACACATAGATTCTGCGATTTCGCTTCGCTGCGCGCAGAATGATTTACTATTTTTCAACTGCGTAACTCCTAATTCTAATTAAGTCAAGATTTCGTCGCGCCATCATAAAAATTTTTTCTTTTCGCTCAAAATATTGATTGAATTAATACTTTTTTTTGGTCCAAGATTTGCTTTATCTATCGACAAGAGCGATGTCGGAGATAGCACCATGTCCATCACCTTCAAGGAAACCCTTGGTATTCACCCGGAAGCACTCTCGTTGCGTGCCCGGCGCGCCGAAATTCTGGCCGCGAACCTGACCAACGCCGATACCCCTAAATACAAAGCGCGCGACCTTGACTTCAAAGCGATACTTTCCGGTATCCGCGACAGTAATGACGAGGATCCACAACTGCCGCTGAAGCAAACGTATTTGACGCACCTAGATGGCTCCCTCGGCAACGAAGAATTTCCCTTGAAGTACCGTATCCCCTCGCAGCCCTCATCGGATGGCAACTCGGTGGATCCAGACATGGAGCGCACCGAATTCGCCAGCAACTCCGTCGGTTATCAGTCAAGTCTGACGTTCCTTACCGGCCGAGTACGCACCATTCTTACCGCCATCAAGGGAGAATAATCATGTCGCTTTATCGAATTTTTGATATTGCCGGCTCGGGAATGGTCGCCCAAAGCGTCCGCCTCAACGTCACCGCCAGCAATATGGCCAACGCCGAAAGCGTGAGCAATAGCGTCAATCAAACCTACCACGCGCGGCGCCCGGTTTTTTCTGCATTTTTAGACAAAGAACAGGAAGTTGTCGGCGCAGAAGTCAGGGTCCGAGGTATTCTTGAAAGCCCCGCGCCAATACGCATGGAATATCGTCCCGAGCATCCTCTGGCAAATGCCCAAGGGTACATCTACCTTCCCAATGTTAATTCAGCCGAGGAACTCGCCGACATGATTTCTGCCTCTCGCTCCTATCAGGACAACGTGGAAATACTCAATACCTCGAAACAATTAATGTCGCGCACCCTCGATCTGGGCCGTTAAGATTTCAATCATGCAGAGAAATATCGATGAACATCCCCAGCAACACTACGAATGCCACCAGCGCCGCGAGCAAGGCTCAAGGCACGACAAGCAGCCTTGCCAAGACACTTGATACTCAAACCATGGGTCAAACCGATTTTTTGCGATTATTGGTCACGCAGGTCAAGAATCAGGATCCGACCAAGCCCATGGATTCAACCCAATTTGTTTCGCAGCTCGCTCAATTCAGCGCCCTAGCCGGCGTTACCGATCTGAATACCACGATGAAGGGAGTTGCCAATAATTTGCAATCCAGCCAGCTTGTGCAGGGAGCATCATTGGTGGGGCACCAAGTTCTAGCTCCGGGCAACATCGGAGAATTGTCCAGCACCGCGCCATTAATGGGCGCGGTCAATCTGCCAGCCTCCACTTCGTCGGTGATAATCAAAATTTTCGATTCAGCGGGAACCTTCGTGCAAAGTTTCGATCTTGGTTCCCAGACGGCGGGTTCGGTTCCATTTTCCTGGGATGGATTTCTTTCTGGCGGCCAAAAAGCGCCACTGGGAAATTACAAGGTGGAAGCGAGCTATCTTGAAAATAATAAGCCGGTGGGTGCAGATACCATGATGGCTGCGCGGGTGAACAGCGTTGCTCTGGATTCATCGGGATTAATGCTTCAGGTGCAAAACCTGGGCGAAGTAAGTCTGAATGCAATATCTATGCTGATGTGAAACTGATTTTTGTTACGCAGTAACTCTCAAAAAACCTAAACCAGGAGATAGTATCATGCCCATGTCATTCAATACCGCCCTGAGCGGCCTTAGCGCCTCATCTACCGATCTGTCGGTAATTGGTAACAATATCGCCAACGCCAATACCATTGGGTTCAAATTCTCACGCACCGAATTCGCCGATCTCTATAGCGCCTCGCTCAGAACTTATAGCGGCGCGCGGATGGGAACCGGCGTAAAAGTGGCAGATGTGGTTCAGCAGTTTAGCCAAGGAAACTCGAATACCACTGAGCAAAGTCTGGATCTATCCATTTCCGGCGACGGCTTTTTCCGGGTCACGGACGTGGCGAATCAAGGTCCAAGTTATACCAGAAACGGCGCCTTTCACCTCAATAATAACAACGATATCGTCAATACCAACGGTCAATACCTGAGTGTTTACCAATCTGACCCGAAAACCGGCCAAATTCTCGGCACGATTAGTAAACTCAACGTGGATCAAAGCGACATCCCCCCAGCGTCAACAACCGGCATGAATGCCACCTTGAACTTAAATTCAAGCGAAATCGCACCGACTGCGACTAACACAATCACTGCCAGTGGTTTGCGTTTGAGTAACGCGGATACAGTACCCACTGCAACATTTGATCCAAAAAGTCCATCCAGTTATAACATGAAAACGTCAACTACGATTTATGACGCAAGCGGAATCGCCCATCCAGCTAGCCTCTATTTTATTAGAACTGCTGATAATAACTGGGATATGCATGCAACTGTGGATGGGGTAAATGGTTTTAATGGTTCGGTGGAAGTGTTTACTCCACCTACAGGTACTCCTCCGGCTACAGCTCCGGTGAAACTAACTTTTGATCCAAACACCGGAACCGTTACTACAATCACACCACCTAAGCTTATATTTAATACCTTCAAGCCAGGCACTCCGGGATTCATCATACCAGATGCGAATAATCCATTTGAATTCAGTCTTAATGGTCTTGATACTTCCATCCAGAGTGGCGGAATTAATTGGAAAACTACAACAACTCCCGACTATACTCCTCTCGGTTCTACCGCTGCTATTCTTAGCACCGCAACAATGCCAACAGGTACTTTTGATCCAACTGTTGCTACTACTTATGATTTTCATGCACCAGAATTTTCAATTAAAGATTCTAGCGGGGCTACTCATTACATTAATCAATATTTTGTATCAGACTCGCCAGGATCTTATAGCTGGAGCCTACATACTTTCGTATCCGATACGTCTGGAGTTCCTGGTGTAGAGGTATTCTATGATCCTAATTATCCAAGCCCGGTAAAAGTAACCGCTAATGCCGATGGTACTCTAAATACAAGACCATCCCAGTTTGAATATGCCTTTGATCCTTCTAATACCAGTTCTACTCCTCCGAATCCGAACAGATCCGATATTCTAAAATTCTCTTTTAACGGATTACAAAGTTACCCCGATGCTGCGCCTAAATTGGTGGCTGACGGTAATAGCGCAAAAGTTTGGACTTCCCCCAAGGAGGGCAATCTTCCTGATCCTACAACTTATAATTACACGACATCCACTACAATCTATGATTCTCAGGGTGGAAGTCACCTCGCTGCATTTTATTTTGTCAAGGTGGGATCAAATGCCTGGGATATGCACGCCTTTGTGGATAACAACGAACTGAATACATCAGGCACCGGATCACAAAATGGCACTGGTTCACCGGTAAGATTGACTTTTGATAGCAACGGATCTTTAGTCAGCAAGGCATCTGCTCCCCCACCGCCTACTTATGATCAAGATGGCAATCTTATTGCCAATCGTACCCAGTCTGTGCCAATTAATGGAGCAATCCCATTAACCGCAGCGATGAATAATGGAACATCCGAGATTAATTTTAAGCTGGATCTGGATAGCATGACCCAATATGGCAGCCCTTCGGGTGTATCTTCCTTAAGCCAGGATGGGTACGCCACCGGGCATATCAGCAGCATCAACGTTGAAGCCGATGGAAAAATATCAAGCCTTTATACTAACGGAAAAAGTCGCGTTCTTGGTCAGGCGGTAATGGTTACTTTCGCCAACATTCAAGGATTAAGACCAATAGGAAATACCTCATGGGGTGAAACTCCAGATTCTGGAGAGCCATTATTGGTTCATGCCGGTGAGGCTGGTAGCGGAATGATTCAGTCAGGAGCACTGGAAAGCTCCAATGTAGACTTAACCAAGCAATTAGTGGACATGATTGTTGCTCAGCGGACTTTCCAGGCCAATGCACAGGTAGTTTCGGCGGTGGATAATTTAACCCAAACCATCGTCAATCTGCGCTAATTGAAATCACCCCTCTCCTAAAGGGAGAGGGGAAAAGGTTTGAAAACGGTTTGATGGGTGGAAATCTGGATTAAACATCCTGGAGAAAAGTCATGGATCGTATGCTTTATGTCGCCATGTCCGGAGCAAAGCAGATAATGCAGGCCCAGGAGGCGAATAACAATAACCTGGCTAATGTAAGTACCACTGGATTTCGCGCCGACCTTGATCAGTTTCGTGCGATGCCGGTTTTTGGGGTGGTATATCCCAGCCGGGTTTATTCCATGAGCGAACGCCCCGGTATTGATTTTACTCCTGGCCCAATTATCACTACTGACAACGATTTGAATGTAGCGATTCGTGGTGATGGATTCATTGCGGTCCAAGGCCCAGATGGTAATGAAGCATATACCCGCGCGGGTGATTTTACCTTGGGGACGGGGGGAGTACTGACCACCGGGGCGGGTCATTACGTGATGGGTAATAAAGGTCCAATTTCTATCCCTCCCTATGAAAAAATTGAAATCGCCAAGGATGGAACTATTACCATTCGCGCTTTGGGTCAGGCACCCAACGCCATGGTGGTTCTGGATCGGATTAAACTAGTTAATCCTCCCGTGGCTCAAATGAAAAAAGGATTGGATGGCTTATTTCATCTTCAGGATGGCTCGGATGCCCCTCCCGATGCCAAGGTGACTGTTGAGCCACGGGCGGTCGAAAGTAGCAATACCAATCCGGTCGAGGCTTTGGTAACCATGATTAATCATCAGCGCCAATATGAAATGCAGGTAAAAATGATGCGCAGCGCCGAGGACAACGCGACAACCGCATCGAAATTGTTACAGCTTCAATAAGACGCTCAATAGTAATTTTTGGAGATTTTCGCTAATGAAGTGCGCAAAAAAAACATCCTATGGCAGCATGTCGGTAGAGGATGTTCAGCGGAAATTCAATATTACCTTTAACCTGCAAACGATTTTTGAACCCTTGCCAGTAGTCGCGCCCTCCGACATTTTGAAAAGCGCCCTACGACGTGCCTCCGGTCTGGCCCTGTTTAGTGAAAAATCACGATCAGAATTTATTGTGGCACCAATTTTGCTTGAAGTTAGAGAGTTAGCTCAGGAAATCATCTCGATTTATTCCGGCGTGACTTTTGATGTTTCTCCCGAGGAAGGCTTGCAGGGCATTTGTGATTTTTTGATTACTCAATCACCACCCTTGCCAACCATTCAAGCACCGATAATCATGCTCGTCGAGGCAAAAAAAAATGATATTGAAACGGGGCTTGGTCAATGCGCGGCGGAAATGATCGCCGCGCAACGTGTGAATCAACGTAATAATTATGAGCAACCATACATTTATGGCTGTGTGACTAGCGGAGAATTATGGCAATTTTTACGACTGAAAAATACTCGACTGGACATTGACTCTGAAAAATTATATATCGAACATCTGGATAGGATTTTAGGGTTTTTTCTAAAAATAATTAAGGGATAAATCAAGAAGCAAGATGTTGCTGAAAAATATAGAAAAAATTGCTCAGGCAGATTATGTTAGGTTTCAGGCATCATAAAAAAGAAAATATACTTAATATGCTGAAAATTAAAAAGTATGCTGTAATCAAGTCACGATATCCAGAATCAAGATTTCAATATTTTTCAGGAGTAAAAAAATGAATCGCGCACTATGGATTGCAAAAACCGGCCTGGACGCGCAGCAAACGCGCATGGCGGTGGTATCCAACAATCTGGCCAATGTCAGTACCTCGGGTTTCAAAAAAGGTCGAGCAGTATTCGAGGATCTGCTTTATCAGAATATCCGTCAACCCGGTGCCCAATCATCGCAAAATACTATTTTGCCTTCGGGACTTTCGCTGGGAGTTGGAGTGCGCACCGTGGCGACGGAAAAATTATTCAGTCAGGGAAACCTTCAATTAACTGAGAATTCACTGGATGTAGCGATTGATGGCCATGGCTTTTTACAAATTCTGCTTCCCGATGGAAGTATCGGTTATACTCGTGATGGCGCTTTTCAGCTAGATAATCAAGGGCAAATAGTAACTGCCAATGGTTTGTTATTGCAGCCGCAGATTTCTATTCCTGCTGGAGCACAGAGCATTACCATTGGCAAGGACGGTACCGTGTCCGCCCAGGTTCCTGGACAGGTCGCCAGCCAGCAGATTGGCACTATTGAAATTGCCGATTTTGTGAATCCGACTGGGTTGCAAGCCGTCGGCGATAACATATTTCTGGAAACCGCCGCTAGTGGCGCTCCGCAAACCGGCACTCCGGGGCTGAATGGAATGGGTAGCCTGATTCAAGGATTCGTGGAAAGTTCTAACGTCAACGTGGTTGAAGAAATGGTGAACATGATCGAGACCCAGCGGGCCTATGAAATGAACTCCAAAGCGGTTTCGACTACCGATCAAATGCTTGGCTACCTTGCGAGCAATGTTTGAGCACGCAACCCTACAGGGCAAGGTTTCTCGGAGGCACTGATGAATTCGATATCAAAATACAAATACCGCTATCTAATCAACGGCCTTTTCTTTGCCTTGATTTTCGCCACGCCGATTCAGGCCGAGCGCATCAAGGATGTTGCTTCAGTGCAGGGTGTGCGTATCAATCAGTTGATTGGGTATGGCCTGGTGGTGGGCTTGGATGGTAGTGGCGATAAAGATACTTCCTATACGAACCAGAGCCTCAAAAACATGCTTACTCAGCTAGGAGTTACGCTACCGCCCAACGTCAATCCCCAGTCTAAGAACGTGGCCGCAGTCTCGGTCAGCGCCAATCTTCCGCCTTTCGCCAAGCTCGGCCAGGCCATTGATATCACCGTCGCCTCCATCGGCAACGCAAAGAGCCTGCGTGGTGGTAGCCTGCTGTTGACCCCGCTCAAGGGTGCTGATGGCAATATCTACGCCATGGCGCAGGGTAATCTATTGGTTAGTGGCTTGGGTGCCGAGGGTAAGGATGGTTCCAAAGTCACCATCAATATTCCTAGCGTCGGGCGAATCCCGAATGGTGCCACCGTGGAACGTGTGGTGCCTTCTGGCTTCCAAAATAGCAATGTCATTGTCCTCAATCTCAATACTTCCGATTTCACCAGTGCCCTGCGGATGACCCAATCCATCAACAAGGCTTTTGGCACGGATACCGCTACCCCAATGGATGCCACCTCGGTGCGAGTGCGTGCGCCGCTCGATCCTGACCAAAAAGTGGGATTTCTATCGATGTTGGAAAATCTTGAGGTCGATCCCGGCGAAGCTCCAGCAAAGGTCATTATTAATTCTCGCACCGGCACAGTGGTCGTTGGCAATCATGTTCGGGTTTTACCCGTCGCGGTGTCTCATGGCAACCTCATCGTGAGCATTACTGAATCCTCACAGGTTAGCCAACCTGGGCCTCTTTCCCAAGGCCAAACTGTGGTTACGCCAAGTTCCACTATCAAAGTGGATCAGGAAAACAAACGAATGTTTCTGTTCAATCGTGCCACTACATTAGATGAAATTGTTAATGCAATTAATAAGATAGGTGCTGGACCCAGCGACGTAGTGGCCATCCTTGAAGCACTCAAGGAGGCTGGAGCGTTGCAAGCGGAATTAATCGTGATTTAACAACACGGTAAACAGTAATGGCCAGCAATCCCGCCGTTTATACCGATATTCAAGGCTTGGCCGCTCTGCGCGGCAAGGCCCATCGGGATCCTGGGCGGAATTTACGTGAAGTGGCGAGCCAATTTGAGGCGATTTTCATCCAGAACATGCTGAAAGGTGCTCGCGCCGCTAGTCTCGGACCCGGCGCGCTGGATGGACCTCATAGCGATACTTATCGAGAAATGTACGAGCAGCAGCTCGCCCTGACGCTGGCTAAGGGTAAAGGAATCGGTATCGCTGAAATGTTGGTACGTCAGCTCCAGGGTTCTCTGCCAAATAACGGGCAATCCGCTCCTCCGGTTTCACGGACCATGAATCAAACCCTGACCAGGGATGGCGGCGGGTTTTCATTATCGCGCGCCATCCAGCAGGCAACAAAAAATCCTCCAACGCAGGAAGTTACCGCCGCACCAAAAACTTCGCGTGAAACTGGGAAAGAAAAACTCACTCCGGGGGAATTCGTCGCCGAGGTTTGGCCGGCGGCCAGCGAAGCCGCGAGGAAACTTGGAATAGATCCCAAAGTATTGGTAGCACAGGCGGCGCTGGAAAGTGGCTGGGGTGGTTCTGTGGCGCGGCAGCCTAATGGTCAGAGCAGTCATAATCTATTTGGCATCAAGGCGGATGCGCGCTGGAACGGCGCACGGGTAATGGTTTCCACCCTAGAATATCAGGAAGGTGTCGCGGTACGCCGTCGCGATCCATTTCGATCTTATGATTCCTTCGCCGAAAGTTTCTCCGACTATGTTCATTTTTTAAGCTCTAATCCCCGCTACCAAAACGCGCTAAAACAAGTGAACAATCCAGAAGCATTTCTCCGTGGTCTCCAAACGGCTGGCTATGCCACCGATCCCGCCTACGCACGCAAGGTCACTGCCATTTTGCGTGGTGATACGCTGCGCGATTCCTTAACAAACTTTGCTGGCGTCTAACCAACCTGAAGTGGGATGATTCATGTCCATGACCGCAGATTCATTGCAACGTAGCCCGCTTGCTCGGATTTAGGCTGGTTAATTTCGGACTTGTTTGCACCAGCTTCGCCTTTTCCGGGCGAGGTGATTGACGGAGACGCGCCCACCTATGTTTTCCGACCCTGGTTTCCATTTTTCCTCGCCGTTTTGGCTCGTCCTGCTCGTTGTGCCTTTCCTGCTACAGTTTTTCCCCTCGGCGCGGCAGCGTTCCCAACAAGAAGAACGCTTGCAGCGTTACGCTGATCCCCACCTGCTTCCTCATTTGTTGGTCCAAGGTAGCCTCGGGCGCGAGCGCCAGCGCGGCCTGGTGTGGTGGAAACTGGTCTGGAGCCTTGGAGTGCTGGCCCTGGCTGGTCCACGTTGGGACTATACCGAAATGGAAATTTATCAGCCCGGCTACGATCTAGTGGTACTTCTGGATATCTCGCGATCAATGATGGTGTCGGATGTAAAACCTAGTCGCATCGCTCGTGCCCGCCAGGAAATCGATGACCTGGTACGGCTCAAGGCTGGATTGCGCATCGGCCTTATCGGCTACGCCTCAGTAGCTCACATCGTGGCTCCCATCACCGATGACGCACAAACCATTCGTAATTTGCTTCCTTCCCTTGATCCTGATCTCGTGCGTCTGCCAGGCAGTCGATTATCTGCCGCTTTTGACCGGGCGCGTCGACTTCTTGCCGCCCAGCCTCCGGGTAGTTCTCGGCACCTGTTATTAATCAGTGATGGCGATTTTGATGAGCCTGATTTGGAAAAACTCGCGCGACAACTTTTTGACTCCGGCATTCGTCTACATGTTTTAGGAATCGGAACTGATCAAGGCGGCGAGGTCCCACTTTCACCACAAGGGGGAATACTGCGCGACCCCAGCACGAATAACGCTGTGGTCTCTCGTCTTCAAGAATCCCTATTGCGTGGCCTAGCGCACGCTGGAGGTGGAGAATATCAACGTGCGGTCTTCCAGGACGAAGATACACAAGCGCTGGTGCGCGCTATTTTCAGTGGTGGCGTGGCTAAGGCGGTCGAAAGTGGTCATCAACGGGTATGGCATGAGCGCTATTATCTTCCCGTAATATGCGTGATGCTGCTAATTTTGCCCTGGTTTCGTCGTGGCCGTGCTGTTGTTCTGCAAAAGCTTTGAGAAGGCTCTCCGTCACAAAATCCTTGCGGGCTGGCAGCCGGGAAAGACCGGCAACTTCAACTTCAAGAACACAGGAGGACGGTGCTTCCTCCCCATGGCTGAAACCAGGGGTTTCCGCGCCGAATTTGAATGATACGAAAACCTTTTTCAATCGTGGGCCTGCTGGCTTTTGTCGTGTGTCTTGCCATCCAACCCGTTCCCACCATCGCTGGTTGGTTCAAAACTCCAGAACAGGAAGGCGTGAGTCTTTTTCAACGCGGAGATTATGAAGCCGCAGCACTCGCCTTCTCCGATGCGTACCGCAAGGGAGTAGCCCTATATCGTGCGGGACGCTACCTGGAAGCAAGCGCCGCCTTCGCGCAGTCCTCCCGGCCTGAAGTGCTTCTGGATGCAATGTACAATCAAGGCAATAGTTATTTTCAAATGGAGGATTATCCCAGAGCCATCGTTATGTATGAACGAGTCCTGGCGACCCAGAAAACGCATGATGATGCCCGGAATAATTTGGCACTCGCCCGTTCGCGCCTACGTTTGTATCACTGCCCACTAGAGCAGGATATTGATGAAAAAACCAGGCATCCTGAACAAAAAGAAAAACAAAATCAGAAAGACCAGAAGGATCAGAAAGACCAGAAGGATCAGAAAGACCAGAAGGATCAGAAAGACCAGAAGGA